>NZ_JBFXHE010000016.1:0-27464 GCF_050177295.1 Desulfobacter sp. | reverse complement strand
TTAAACCAACGCTGCCGGTAACGCTTTTTTCCGGTACCAGAACAGGTTTCACAAGAAAGGGCAAATATGAAAAGAGTTCTGTTTTTGTTGATTTGTTTTATTTGCACAAGTACCTGTGCTGCAGCCCAGGATCTCTCCGGCATAGGTGGATGGGGTGTTTCATTGGGATACGGTCAAAGTTCGGACAGTTCGGATTGTATTGATATTTATCGTGCAGGGCTGTTGAAACAGTGGCATGTGACATGGCTTGGTAACAAAACCGGTTATGTCCGGGGATACTTTGAACTGTCATACAACCGCTGGGAGCACGGCAGGGACAATATTAATGCAGTGGCATTCTCTCCGGTCTTCCAATATGTCTTTGATGCCGGAAATGCGACCTGGTATCCATATATAGAGGCAGGGATTGGCGTTGCCTGTCTGGACGATTATGAGATCAATGACAGGAATATGTCCTCAAACTTTCAGTTTGAAGACAGAATCGGGGCTGGTATCAGGATTAAAAATATGGATATCAGTGTACGTTACATGCATTATTCCAACGCCGGCTTAGAAGAGCCCAACGATGGACTTGATATGCTGATCGGTACCCTGGCCTGGTACTTTTAACCGTTTTTCAAAGGGGTTTTTTGAAATACAGCACCAGGCTTTTTCCAAGCACCGGGTTAAGCAGGCGGTCAATAAAGGTGGTCAGTGCCGGTTTTTTCATCAGGTCCCATACCAGAAGCCTGTGAAAGAGATTTACGGCAACTGAATCCGTGCGGGTGGGACCCACAAAACATTTAAGCCACCAATAGGGGCTGTGGATGCTGTGGGCATAGTGACAACTTAGGTAATTCAGGCCTTTGTCCCGGATTTTTTTAATAATTTTTTTTTTGTTGTAGATTCTTACATGGCCCATGTCGGCGTTGCAGTATTCATCCGACAGCTGCCAGCAGAGCCATTCGGGCCAGGCCCGGGGAACGCTGACAGCCAGCATTTTACCCGGTTTGACAATACGGATCAGTTCTGAAACGGCTTTATTGTCATCCGGAATATGTTCCAGAACCTCCGAGCAGATCACCACATCAAAACTGTTGTCCTTAAAGGGAAGCGCCGTGATGTCCATGGCGGACAATGCCCAATTCCTGCAGGACAGGTCATCTAGGGCCTGATGAAATTCAAGTTTGCCTTTGGTGGTGACCAAGTTGTCAAATCCGAAGTCCGCACCAATGCAGACAGCACCGGATTCCCGGCAGGCCCTGATGGTGTGGCGTCCCTCTCCGCACCCGATATCCAGAACCCGGTTGCCGGGAGCAATGCCCAGACGTTTAAAGTCCATGGTAATCATTTATCACCTCGCGGTATACCTGGGCCGTGCGCATGGCGCATTTTTCCCAGGTAAATTCCGTTGTTACCCGTTCATACCCTCGGCAGGCCAGATCTTCACGCTGTTTTTCATCGTCAAGCAGTTCAATGATGGCCTTTTCAAGGGCCTTGGCATCCCCGGGGGGGACAAGTTTTGCTGCATCCCCTGCCACTTCGGGCAAGGCACCGCCGGTGGTGGAAATCACCGGTACCCGGCAGGCCATGGCCTCCCCAACTGGCAGGCCAAACCCTTCGTACATGGAGGGCACCACCGCGATCTGGGCTTTTGCATATTCCCGGACAAACCGCTGGTGATCAACGCGGCCGGTAAAGTTTATATGGCGGCCAAGATCAAGCGTTTTAACCAGATTTTCTATGCCGCCGTCCTTTTTGGGCGCGCCAATAACCGTCAAGAAGACATCCCTGTGCTTTAATGCCCCTTTAAGGGCGTAAAGCAGATGGTACAAGCCTTTTAAGGGCGTATCCGCACTGTTGGTGACAATCAGGCGCCCGGGTTCCTTTTTTACATGATCCAGGGGAAAAAAATTATCCAGATCAATGCCGTTGGGAACGGTTTTTAATCTGGATGCGGGAATTTTAAATTCCCTGGCTATATCGGTTCTGGAACTGTCAGATACCGTTATCATGGAAGGTATTCTCCGGGCAACACGTTTTTGCATGCCAATAAAGGAGTACCAGCGCAGGGCTTTAAGCTTTTTATAGAAGGATCTGGTTGCGTTGACTGCCAGACGACGGTCCACGGTCATGGGATGGTGGATGGTGGCGGTTACGGGCAGGTCCCGGGAAAGGGACAAAACACCGTAGGAAAGGCTTTGGTTATCATGGATAATGTCATAGTTTTTTGTCCGGCCCTTCATGTGGCGCTTCACCCGCATGCCAAAGGTCATGGGTTCGGGATATCCCATGGCGCAGATGTCAAGCCATTCAATGAGGTTGACAGGGTCCTTTAACTCTTCAACCCGTGGTGTTCTGAACAGATCCTGTGGGTTGTACAAATCCAGGGTGTCGAGCATGGTCAGATTGACTTTGGGATTGACCAGAAGGGGGTCCGGGGGGCCGGCAATGACTTCAACCTGGTGGCCAAGATCGGACAACGCATGGCTTAAATGACGGATATAAACACCCTGGCCCCCGCAATGGGGATTGGACCGGTAGGAAACCAGTCCGATGCGCAGGCCTGTTGTATGGGATAGTTGCATGGGTATCATTGATGGTACGCCCGGCTGGAATCGAACCAGCGATCTTCAGCTTCGGAGGCTGACGTGCTATCCACTGCACTACGGGCGCGCAAACTTTTTGGCACTCGTTAGAGTCCAAAATTATTTTTTTTGACGGATCGGCACAATTTTTGATCTCTTTTTATCTGGATGATCTGGAAAGGCCATGCATTTTTTCAATGATATTTGCAGCATTGCTTTCATTTACCAGCCCTTTCAAATACTGGTCCGCCCTGGTTGCATTCTTATGCCTCAATTGCCGCTGAATGTCAATAAGGGATAATTTTTTTGATGTCGCCATTATTGCGGACCCTGTCAATTTAATTGGAGATTGCCCCGGGAAAAAGTAAAATAGCTTTACCCGGCTCTGTTTTTTCTATATGAATGAAGCTTAAATGAACCGCTTTCCTTTGTTAAAGAATTTTATTCTCAAGGAGAAAAAATGGCTGTAATTGTCCAATATATTGTTGTCAGGGATGGAGATGAAAAGATGACATTTGCGACAAAAAAAGAAGCAGATACCTATGACAAGATGCTTGATATTGCCGACAATTTGTTTGATTTTCTTGAAAACTCCGATATCGATCTTGATGAAACCCGCAAAGAGGAAATTTCCCTTTTGTTCGCTGAAAAACGCGAGGAGGTGATGCCCATTTTAAGAGGTGTCTCCCCCAAAGCCCCTGGCGACCGGAAAAAGAGGGCCTCTTCTCCGGAAACTTCCAAAAGCCGGGGCAAAGCGCCTGCAAACCAGGCTGGGTCCAAACAGGACGATACATCTGAAAACGCCACAGATCCTGAAGCCAAGCCTGTTTCCCAATCTGCGGCCAAAGCCACTTCCCGCACAAAGGCTGCATCTTCAAAAAAGAGTGTCCAGGCAGAATAATTCCTTCTGCTTGAACAGGAATCATCGAATTTAAAGGCAGATATTGAAGAGCAGCTTAAAAGCATTGAAAATATCAAAACCATGTATTCCACGTCGGTTGAAGGCCATGCCGTGGTGACGCTGGAACTTGACGCCGGCACAGACATCACGGACAAGCTTAACGAGGTCCGGACAGAGGTTGATCTGATCGACTCTTTCCCCACCCAGGCCGAAGATCCTGTGGTGGTTGAGATCAAAAACAATGAGCCGGCCATGGACATGGTCCAGAACCGCATTGATCTTTTGCTGAAAAACGGAATCCAGGGCATTGTCCTGGTGTTTGTGGTGATGGCCCTGTTCCTGGATATAGGCCTTGCCTTCTGGGTGGCCTCGGGTATTCCCGTCACCTTTATGGGGGCGTTTCTTTTTCTGGAATACATTGGCGCGTCGGTGAATATGCTCTCTTTGTTCGGGTTTATCATGACCCTATACTTTTTTCCCCAAAAAGTGATTCCAACTGGATGCTTTCAGAGATTGTATACCCCTTGGGCACCCCTTTTGACACCACCCAGAAAACCATGATTATCTTTCTGCTTTTAGCAAGCCAGTTTCGCTCCTACATCCATCCAGACCTGTCCGGCATTGTGGTCATCGACTCTTTAATTCTCATTGATTTTATCAATGTTGAAGTGGCCGGGGGAACCGACGTGTTTGCTGCCGTGGTCCAGTCCGGTGAAACCCGGTTCAGCCCTGTGATTTTGACCTCTGTCACTACGGTGGCAGGCCTTGCCCCGCTTTTAACGGAGACGAGTTCCAGGCCAGGTTTCTCATTCCCATGGCCGTGAGTCTCAGCTTTGGCCTGGTTGCAGCCACGGTGCTGACTTTGATTTTTGTACCGGCCCTGTATGTGCTGATCCGTGAATGGACCCTGTTTTTAGTCGGCGGGCAGGATGTAAAAATGAATAATTTAAAGGCCTTCCCGGTGGGGGCAATCGTCCATGGTTTGAATAAAGGCCTGGAATTTTTTAAAGGTGGATGCGTCCATGGCATGTTCCATGCGGCACGCGGTGTCGTCAGCCTTTTGTTCCTCCACGCCAATAAAGCGGATCAGAAAATCCCTTAACATAATATGGCGTTTTTCTATCTCTTTGGCTATTTTTTCACCTTTGGCAGTCAGGGTTACATAGCCGTAGGGCTCGTAATTGATCAGTTCCTGGGCAGCCAGTTTTTTGAGCATCCCGGTGACGGAGCCGCGCTTGATGTCCAGCCGTTCGGCAATATCCTTTGACCGGGCAACCGTATTGGTGGCCTGAAGTTCAAGTATGGTTTCAAGGTAGTCTTCCAGGCTTTCGGACAGATCAAGTGATTTTGTCATTCATTTTCCTCCGGTTTGGAATTTAGCATATCTTATAATGGAGCGTCTTGATAAGTTTATCAATATATTTTTTGAAAGTTTTAAAAAAAATTAGGTATTATATTACATTTTGCAAGTTCAGTCTAAAGTGTTGTCAGACCGTAAAATCTGATTATAGTATTAGAACGTGTTGTTGCAACCTTTCCCAGTAAACAATAATTTTTAATGATAGAGGTAACCCTATGAGCGATGATCCCAGACCCATAACGCCTGAGATTGTAACAGAAGAGGAAGAGGAAAAGGAAAACAAAGGCGGGCTGGTTACCCAGGGCACCAGGCCTAAAATTTTGTATCTTGTTCCCATTACCGGACGTCCCCACCTGCCGGCACAGGTTCAGCCTTTGATTGTCAGCAAGCAGCTCTGGGAAGAAACCCTGGCCAAGTCAGCCAGGGAGAACCAGGGTCTTTTAGGTATTTCTTATTTCAGCGAAGTCAAGGGAAAGTACGTATATAAAGAGGATTTTCCCAAGATCGGATGTATTGTGCGCATGCTCAATATCCAGGAAGTGCAGGGTAATCTGCAGTTCATTGCCCAAGGCCTGGAACGGTTTAAAATTAAAAAGTTTCTGTCTGACAAGCCGCCCTTTGTGGCGGAAGTGGAATATTTTCCCGAATCCAAGGATGATGAGGATAAGGTCAAAGCCTATGCCATTTCCATTATTTCAAGTATCAAACAGCTTTTGTCCCTGAATCCTTTGTATTCCGAAGAACTCAAACAGTACCTGAACCGTTTTTCACCAGACCAGCCTTCGCCTCTGACTGATTTTGCGGCAGGCATTACCACGGCTTCCGGGGATGATCTGCAGGATATTCTTGAAACCGAATCCATTCTGGACCGGATGAAAAAGGTGATGATGCTTCTGCAAAAGGAGATTGAGATCGCCAAGCTGCAGACAAAAATCCAGAAAGACATCAACATCCAGGTGGATGACAACAAACGCAAGTTTTTTCTCAAAGAGCAGCTTAAAGCCATCCAGAAAGAGCTTGGCATTCAAAAGGACGACAAAACCTCTGATGTGGATAGGTTCAAGGAACGGTTTGCAAAACTTCATCCGCCGGAACATGTGGTCAAGCGCTTTGACGAGGAAATTGAAAAGCTGTCCGTACTTGAGACCGGGTCTTCGGAATACGGGGTGACCCGTAATTATCTGGATTGGGTCACCTCTTTTCCCTGGGGTGTGTATTCCAAAGACAAGATCGATATAGTGCGGGCCGAAAAGGTCCTTGACCGGGATCATGCCGGGCTCTCCGATGTTAAGGAGCGGATCATCGAATTCTTTGCCGCCGGCGTGTATAAAAAGGATATTTCAGGGTCCATCATTTTGTTTGTGGGACCGCCCGGTGTGGGAAAAACCTCCATTGGCAAGTCCATTGCCGAAGCTTTGGGCCGAAAGTTTTATCGGTTTTCCTTAGGAGGAATGCGTGACGAGGCCGAGATCAAGGGGCACCGGCGCACCTATGTGGGGGCTTTGCCCGGCAAACTGGTCCAGGCTTTGAAAGACACGGCCGTGGCCAACCCTGTGATCATGCTTGATGAGGTTGACAAGATAGGCGCATCCTACCAGGGGGATCCAGCTTCGGCATTGCTGGAAGTGCTGGATCCCGAGCAGAATGCAGAATTCTTGGATCATTACCTGGATCTTCGCATTGATCTGTCCAAGGTGCTGTTCATCTGCACGGCCAATACCCTGGACACCATCCCGGGTCCCTTGCTGGACCGTATGGACCGTATTAATTTAAGCGGGTATATCACCTCCGAGAAGATGGAGATCGCAAGAAGGCATCTGTGGCCCAAGCTTTTGAAACGAAATAAGCTCAATGCCGCCACCATCACCATCACCGATCCCACCATCCGGCATCTCATTGAAGGCTATGCCCGGGAAGCCGGGGTCCGTAACCTTGAAAAGCTTTTGAACAAGATCATCCGCAAAAGCATTGTCAGGATTTTAAAGGAGAAACAAGAGAAAATTCAGATCAACATCAAGTCCCTGGAAGAACTGCTGGGACCGCCCATATTCACCCCTGAAAAGCAGATGACAGGGACGGGCATTGTGACAGGCCTGGCCTGGACCGCCATGGGTGGTGCCACATTGTCCATTGAGGCGGTGAAGGTGCATGGAAAAAGTTCCGGCTTCCAACTGACCGGAAAGCTTGGGGATGTGATGCAGGAATCCGCCTCCATTGCGCTTTCCCATGTGCGATCCTCATTAAAAAGCTACGGCATCAGTGATGACTATTTTGATGACGCCTTTATTCATATCCATGTGCCCGAAGGGGCCACGCCCAAGGACGGCCCCAGTGCAGGCATCACCATTGCCACAGCCATTGTGTCCCTGGCGTCTGGCCGGCAGATCAAAAGACTTTTAGCCATGACCGGCGAGATTACACTGACCGGTGATGTTCTGCCCGTGGGCGGCATTAAGGAAAAAATCATTGCGGCCCGGCGGGTGGGCATCAAAGAGATCATCCTGCCCCAGGGGTGTATCAGTGATTTTAAAAACCTGCCCGAATATATTAAGGAGGGCATTGAGTTTCATTTTGTGAAAAAATACAAAGAGGTATATAACATCGTCTTTGAGTAAACCGTGTTTCCATGGCCCTGACTTAAAAGAGTGCTGTCCCGGAATCCTTTAGCAGATTCGGGGCCGCACTCTTAATTCTTTACTCTAATTCTTTTCTGTGGGGGGATGAAAGAAACAGTCGTTTATACCGTTGCCCTGATTTTTTCCCACACCAGGCCCGGGATATGGGCACCCATGACCTGGCACACCTCGTATCCGCACATTGATCCTAACTGGCCGCTTTTTTCAATGGAAAGGCCGTTGGCCATGCCGTATAAAAAGCCGGCTGCCCACAGATCTCCTGCACCTGTGGTGTCCACCGGCGCATTTCCTTTTACCGGCGCAATGCGGGTAACGGTATTGTCATGCCGGATATAGCTGCCCCGGCTTCCCACTTTTAAAACGGCATATGCAACATTGGCAGACAGCTTTTCAAGGGCGGCAATCTCATCTGATTCCCCGGTATAGGCCTTTGCCTCATCCTCGTTGGCAATGAGGATATCCACATATTCCTTGATCAGGTCTGTCAGAATATCTTTGGATGCATTGACTACCTCAAAGCTTGCCAGATCCAGGGCCACCAAAGCACCGGCCGCTTTGGCCGCTTTGACCGCGGCAATCATCAGGTCGCGATTGAACAGCAGATAGCCTTCCACAAGGGCAATGGCTGTGTCTGAAAACATCTCACGAGTAACGATGGCAGGATCCAGCAGGCTTGACGCACCAAGATCCGTGAACATGGAACGCTGGGCATCCGGTGTGACAATGGACAACACCTTGCCTGTGGGGGTATCAAAGTAACTGAGCACAGGTTCCACCCGGCAATCCCGGACCTTGTTTTCAAAAACATCCCCGTATTCATCTTTTCCCCGGGCCCCGATGAATCTGGCTGCACCGCCAAGGCGGCCCACACCCAGGATGGTGTTGCAAGCCGCCCCTCCGGGTACAATCGCCGGTGTCCGGGATGAGGCTGATATGATGGCCTGCTGTTCATCTGCCGTTACATAAGTCATTCCGCCTTTTTCCTTGTTAAATTTTTGTAAAAATTCATCGGTTTCGTTGATGAGAACGTCCACCAAAGCAGAACCGATTCCGGTGATGGTATTGTAAGGCATAATATATCTCCAGTTTTTCTATAGTTGTTTTGAAAATGGTGGTTATCATCAAAAAGTCCGGCTCTATTGTCAAGGTATTTTATGATGAATATGCAAATATAAAGATATCTTGATATATTCTTATAGATCATTGACAAAGATGATGATAAGTGCCATTAATATAAAACTTTTTAATTTTCTCGCATTGGTTTGATGAATCTGAAATTTAAAATTTTCTGCAGTACTGGAGCCGGAAAATTTTATATACCAAAGCGCATGAAAAAATAAATCACCCCACATCAAGCGTAAGGAGATATCATGTCAGAAAACAAATCTTTTCTGTTTACATCAGAGTCAGTGACCGAAGGCCATCCTGACAAAGTGGCAGATGCCATCTCAGACAGCATTCTCGATGCCATTATGGCCGAAGACAAAAAATGCCGGGTCGCCTGCGAGACACTTGTGACAACAGGTCTTGCCATGGTGGCCGGTGAAATTACAACCGACTGCTATGTGGATATTCCCGCAGTGGTCAGGGCCACCATCAAGGACATTGGTTATAACTCCTCCAACATGGGTTTTGACTGGCAGACATGTTCTGTGATCACCAGTATTGGCCAGCAGAGCCCCGACATTGCCCAGGGCGTAAATGAGGGCGACGGGCTTTACAAGGAACAGGGTGCCGGCGACCAGGGCCTGATGTTCGGTTTTGCCACCAATGAAACCGAAGAGCTGATGCCCATGCCCATTATCTATGCCCATAAACTGACCAAACGGTTGACCCAGGTCCGGAAGAACGGAGCCCTTGACTTTTTGCGCCCTGACGGAAAATCACAAGTCAGCATTGAATATGTGGACGGCGTGCCCAAACGGGTTGATACGGTGGTTGTCTCCACCCAGCACTCACCGGATGTCTCCTATGAGGATCTTAAGGCTGCCGTAATCAAGGACGTGATTAAAAAGGTGATCCCCGGAGAGATGATGGACGGTGACACCCGGTTTTTCATCAACCCCACCGGCCGTTTTGTTGTGGGCGGACCCATGGGTGACTGTGGTGTGACAGGACGCAAAATCATTGTGGACACGTACGGCGGCCAGGGCAGCCACGGCGGCGGCTGTTTTTCCGGAAAAGATCCTTCCAAGGTTGACCGCTCCGCCTCTTATATGGGCCGCTATGTGGCCAAAAACATGGTGGCAGCAGGGCTTGCCGACAAATGCGAAGTGCAGATCGCCTATGCCATCGGCGTGGCCGAACCGGTATCCATGATGGTGGATTTCATGGGAACAGGTAAAATTTCCGAATCAAAAGCCAGTGAAATTATCAAAGAGGTGTTTGATCTGCGGCCGGCCGGCATCATCAAAGAGCTTGATCTGCTTCGCCCCATTTACAGAAAAACATCTGCCTACGGACACTTTGGACGCAAAGACCCTGATTTTTACTGGGAAAGAACCACTAAAGCCGACCAGATCAGATCCCTTGCAGGGTTATAATTTAAAGGAAAAGGAGTTTTTATGAGTCAGAAGGAAGATAACGAATGTATAAATTTGGACCTGTCTTTACCTTACAAGGTCAAGGATATTGGTCTGGCCGAAGACGGGCATAAGGATATGCAGCTGTCTGAAAAAGAGATGCCCGGGCTTATGGCCATCCGGGAAAAATATGGTTCCGAGAAACCGCTCAAGGGCCTGAAAATTACCGGCAGCCTGCATATGACCATTCAAACGGCCATGCTTATTGATACGTTGTATGAACTGGGTGCGGACCTGCGCTGGGCCTCCTGCAACATTTTTTCCACCCAGGACCATGCTGCTGCCGCCATTGCCGATAAGGGCACGGCTGCCGTATTTGCATGGAAGGGCGAAACCCTTGAAGAATTTTGGTGGTGTACGGAACAGGCGCTGACCTGGCCGGACGGGTCCGGTCCGGACCTGATCGTGGACGACGGCGGCGATGCCACCCTGTTTGTTCACCAGGGGGTTAAGGCCGAAGCGGATCCGTCTATCTTTGATAACAAAGTCAACAGCCTGGACGAGCGTTGCCTCATGGACCGGCTCCAGGCAAGTTATAATCAGGATAAGCAGCGCTGGACAAATATTGCCAAAAAGATTCGCGGCGTCTCCGAGGAGACCACAACCGGTGTTCACCGGTTGTACCACCTTGCCTCTGCCGGTGAACTGCTGTTTCCGGCCATCAATGTCAATGATTCAGTGACCAAATCCAAATTTGACAACCTTTACGGCTGCCGGGAATCACTGGCCGACGGTATTAAACGGGCCACAGACGTGATGCTTGCCGGAAAAACAGTGGTCGTGGCCGGCTACGGTGATGTGGGCAAAGGGTGTGCTGCTTCCATGAAAGGGTACGGCGCCATAGTACTGGTCACAGAGATTGATCCCATCTGCGCACTCCAAGCCGCCATGGAGGGCTACGAGGTGGTCACCATGGACCAGGCCGTAACCCGGGGCGATATTTTTGTTACCGCCACAGGCAATTATCATGTCATCACCGGTGCCCATATTGCACAAATGAAAGATGAATCCATTATCTGCAACATCGGGCACTTTGACAGTGAGATTGAGATGAGTTTTCTGGACAACCATCCCGACGCCCAAAAGATAACGATCAAGCCCCAGGTTGACAAGTGGATACTGCCTTCGGGCCGTTCGGTCATTGTCCTGGCCGAAGGGCGTCTGGTCAACCTTGGCTGTGCCACAGGGCATCCCAGTTTTGTCATGAGCAACAGCTTTTCCAACCAGACCCTGGCCCAGATCAAACTGGCCCAGGAGGACCTGGAGAAAAAAGTATATACCCTGCCCAAGGAACTGGATGAGGAAGTGGCAAGACTGCATCTGAAAAATCTGTCCGTTTCCCTGACAGAACTGACCCAGGAACAGGCAGATTATATTGGTGTACCTGTTAAGGGTCCGTTCAAACCGGATTATTACCGGTATTAAACCTGCCCGGAGATCATGTAAAAAAAAGGCGGCCTTTGCAAACGGGCCGCCTTTTTGCTTTCTGAATACGGACTATTGAACCTGACGTTCATAAAAATGAATTGCTATATTTTATCAAATTATCAATATGTTATTTTGTCAGTGTCAATGGTGTGACAGGGGAATGTTCAAAAAAATGAATTTTTTGCCTGGCGGGGGTATATTAAAAAAGGGGTGAATCTGCCGTGTAAAAATGACATATAATGAATTTATCAAAGATAATCATTTGGAAACAACAGGTTATGATTTTTAAGAAGTTTTTTAAAAATGTTTTAGCGTGTTTGGCACTCCAATTGCTAATACTATTTACAAGTCACAAAACCAATTCATCTTTTTTTCCTTTTCCAAAAAAGGCTGCCGAAACCCGGCAGCCTTTTTTGGTTTTAGAGACCTACGAACTCCCACGCCGGCACTCTGAATTTCAAGCTTGGAAGCAATAGCAAAACTGTTTAAAGGACTCGGAAATACAATGCCCGGGCTTATTAAAGATTTAAAAAGCCCGGGCATTAGATTTTGTTAAATAATAGTGATCAGGCATCTAGCATGACGCTGGTTGCTTTAATTACAACGGTCACTTTTTTTCCTGCTGCAATTTCCAATTTTTCTACTGAGCTAGTTGTAATGGCAGACGTGATCTCTACGCCCGGTGCAATCTCAATGGTGGCCTCAGCCATTACCTGGCCTTTTTTGACTTCTTTGACAGTACCCTTAATAAGATTTCTTGCGCTTAATGTCATAACAAATTTCCCCTATCAATTATTATTATTTCAACCTTACTTCTGTATTATTCAACAGAGCTGAAACGCTAAATATATTACAGCAGTAAGTTCCCTTTTATGCGATGTAAGTATGATGTGGTATCAGAATAGTCCCGATCGTCTGTTTATTAATTCGAGCATTAAGTTATTTTTCTGAAAAAGTCAATTTGAAATTATCTGATTTTTTCTGGCGCCTATCCTGAGTGAAGATGATTTTCCGGTTTACCCGCACAGCCATAAAGAAGCATGTTTCATTTCCCTGAACAAAACAGAGCAAACCGGGCCTTTGAACAGACGAGACAGTATATTATTGCTTTGGCTTCCGGCCCTTCCCAGTGCAACAGACGCATAGGCTTTTCTTTCAGTTAGTTTTAAAATCTGTTGGGCAGGATTGCTTGAAACAGGCAATTGCGTTCTGATTCGGTTTATATCCAGGTTGTTTCTCGATAAATTTTGTATATACTGATCCATTAAAGATGGCTCTAAAAACACAGATTCAGGTGCCAAAAGGTCAATGCAGTGCTCTTTGCTATCAGCCAGGATAAATCCGACATGATCCGCCATCTGAAAAGAGGCGGGAGAACCGTCAAGATACAATAAAACATCTTTTCCAACCCCTTCCGAAGTGTTGCACAGCCACAGCGGGAACGGTGCTTTTTTTTCAAAAAGCTTTGCACTAACGCTTTCTTCAAAGGCCTCTTCAAGCATGGAGATTCCACTTCGGCCCAGGACCACAGCATCATAGGCACCTTTTTCCCCCTCCTGAATAATATCCGCCACTTTTAAAAACATCGGGGTTTGGGATTTATAAATTACATTTTTTTTCAAAAACCCTTTTTCCATCAGAATGGTACCGGCATGTTTAAGTGCCTCTTCCCCCTTTGCCTGCAGTTCCTTTTCCTGATTCTTCCGCAGGGTGACGGGTTCCGAGCTTTTCTCCTTTTCCGCAGGCAGACGCGTCTGGGATGCTGAGTAAAAAAGGGTGGATTTGATATTGGTTTTATCCGGAAAAAAATCACCCACAAAACGCGCACCGTATAGCGCGCTCTTCTGATCTGAAACGGTAATTAAAAAATGTCTGTCCATCTTTTTTCCTTCCTGTTTCAATTACTATTTAAATGAAGGGGAAATATTTGACAAACCCCGGGTTCCCCGATATCAAACAAGCATGCCGTCTTTAAAAATGTTACGGCATTATAATATACAGATTTTGCTGAAATGAAAGGATTTTCCAGTTCATGTTAGAACAAAATATTCTCATCACAGGTCTGTTTGTATTTACCGCAAAATCAATGTCATTCACGGCGATGCAATCCTTTCCTTTTGCCATGACCGCTTCAGTTCCCTTTCTCCGGCCTGCCCCCTCCCTCTTTTTTCCGGATTTCGTGGTATTTTTTCCTGATCTCCTTGATGTCAACAGTGGGATCCGGCATTTTCATGTGCAGGGAGTCCAGGGTCTCGACAATGATTCTGGATATGGCAAGGTTTCGGAACCACTTGTAATTGGCAGGGATAATGAACCACGGGGCCTGTTTGGTACTGCATTTTTCCATGGCAGATTCAAATGCCCTGGTGTAATCGTCCCAGTAATGCCGCTCTGTGTAGTCACTTTCGCTGATTTTCCACTGGCGCCGGGGATCATCAATCCTCTTTTTGAACCGCTTTAGTTGTTCGTCCGCGTCAATGTGCAGATAGAATTTGAGTATGTGGGTGCCGTTGCCGTGAAGAATTTTCTCAAAATCGTTGATCTGATCGTAACGCTTTGACCAGACCTCCTTGGGCACGAGGTCATGCACCCGCACCACCAGCACATCCTCATAGTGGGAGCGGTTGAAAATGGCCACCTGTCCCCGTGCGGGCGCTGCCTTGTGATAGCGCCAGAGAAAATCGTGGGCAGCCTCCTCGGTAGAGGGAACCTTGAACCCGTTCACGGTACAGCCCTGGGGATTCAGGGTCGCGAGCACATGGTTAATGGTGCCGTCCTTCCCGGCTGCATCCCTGCCCTGAAGGCAGATGAGCAGAGAGTGCTTGTTTTCCGCGTACAGCAGATACTGAAGTTTCCTCAGTTTGTTGTTGTACACCTCGATTTCGGCCAATGCATGTTCATGGGATTTGTGCCGGTCCCTGAAGCTGGCATCTATTTCCTTTAGATTGACCTTGTCCCCCGGTTTAACCTGAAACCTCTTGACATAATCCATGACGATCCCCTTAGCTGTTTTAAATGATGCTTCAGAATAGGAGGTAAAACAGAACCATGCCTTTTGTCAAGAACAGTCCAACAGACGATTGACGTCTTGGGGACGTGAAAATCTCCCGCCGGGTTACCGCCTGAAACGCCCGGTCCGTTCAATGGCGCGGACAGCCATACCCCGCACCGTCCTGGACGGGCTGCCGATCAGTTCGGCCATAAGGGGTAGAAACCGGTCATCGGACTGGTACATGAGAAGGTTCAGGGTTTTCTCCTTTAACACATCGTCCTCCCCCTTGAGCATGGCAGCATAGGATTCAAATTCCCCGGGGATTTCCTTGTCGTCTTTGGTTAAAGGGAGATCCTGCCGGGGAGAAAAGCCGGTTTCAATCACCGGGATGATGACCTGCTTGATATTGATCTCCAGCACATTGTCCAGAAATTCCATGGCACTGATCCGGGTCTGGGCGTCCGGGCTTTTAATGCCCTTGTAAGCGTTGTACATCTCCGCCGGCGGGTAGCTTAAGCCCAGTAGTCTGAAAATTCGTTCAAGGTTTTCATCCAGCCGGGTTTCAAGGGTCCGGATCAGGTGTTCCCGTGCCAGGGTGCGGTTGCGGGCGGTATCGTCGCCGGCTGATTCAATGGCCATCTGACCGTACAGAATAAAAAGCATCTCCATGTAATCGTCAGCTTCGGACTTGATTTTATTCAGGACCTGTTTTTTGTCAAACAGAAGAGATCCGGACTTGATCCGAAGCCTGTTCAATGCCCGGATCACTTCGTAGCTCATCCCGATATCGGTTTCCATCAGGTGACGGGAGAGGATATCAACGGCCTTTTGATTATTAAAGGCGGCAATCACCCCGGGCAGCTGTTTGCGGATGATAGAGGAGATATAGACATTGGACAGAGCCTCCTCCAGGGCGTCAAGGACCTGGGGACCATGGCTGATAAGTCCCTGAACCGCTGCATTCCGGTAATGGCTGCTTCGGCCTAAAAAGGAGAACAGGCTCCGGATAAACATCGGGTTCTGGGTCCGGCCGGCACTGATGACCGCTTCTGCCGCAACTTCCGGATCCCGGTCTTCCATTAAAATGAACAGATAGGGATGAAGGTCCGGGATATCGGAAACGCCGATGGCCCGGGCGCAGACTTTGCAGGTGAACGCAGCCTGTCTTTCTTCCATCTCATTGGCACTGAAAAGCAGCTGCTCTATCATTTTTTCTGGATTGAAATTTGCACGAAGCAGGCGGTTGCGTCGTGCCTCCCGCACCAGGCAGAGCAGGGCCGCACCCTGAAGCCGGTAATCACTGTCCGCCAGCAGCTTTTGAAGAAACTGCCGTGGCTGTTTGTCAAAATGGAACAGATACCGCATGGCTTCGGTGCGCACGGTCAGGTTTTTTCTTTCGTACATCAGGCGTTCAACTTTATCCCTCACATCAATTTTTTTCAGAAAATAGAGCTGTCGAAGCGCTTCCGCACAGATTTTCGGGTCCGGGTGCGCCAGCAGACGGATAAAGTTGTCACTGAGCTTCTCACTGTGGAACCCCGAGATGCGCTGCATCATATTTAAGATATCCCGGGTGTCCCCCCGGGAGAGCATTGCCGAGATACTTTGAATGATCTGTTCGTTTTCGGGAATCGGTCCCATGGGCAGGTCGTCAAGCGCTGCATCTGGATTAAACTTTTCGATAAAATAGTTGAGGTATTCCCGTTTGACCTTGAGGACAAGCAGAATCCACAGTCCCACAAAGGCGGCAATCACAAAGCTTATGTGGGCCGGGGCAGCATTGAGGCCGAACACCAGGCCAGCCAGAAGCAAGCCGCCGATACCGCCGGCCGCGCTGTCCACAAAGACATCAATGAAGGCCTTGGCCTGGCTCTTGATCTTCAGCGGCACCGGCAGGAACAGCAGCTCCATGCCGCTCTTGTTCAGTGAGTTTTTAAAACCGCCTTCACTGACCTTGATAAACACCGCCGACCACAGGGCTGGCGAAAAAAGCGTGGCAACAGCCCCCAGCAGTACGGCTGCCGGCATGAACAACAGGGAATAACCCACCCCGAACAGCTCCAGGGCCTTGCGGGTCAAAGCGATTTGAATTAATAGGGAGACAAGGTTCAGGTTTGACATCCACAGTCCCAGAAAGGCAGCCAGTTCGTCCTTGTCACTGATCACGCCCGACACAATGGTGTTGAACTGATAATCCACCAGGCGGGCGGTGACCACGCTCACCGTCAGGATCAGGGCGGTGTAGCGCAGGTGCCGGGATTTTAAGATCCTGGAGAGTGTCAGCCAGGTGCCCTGGGGCTCAAGGTCGGCCTGTGCAGGGGTTAACACTCGGTTTTGCAGACCGTAATTCCGCCATAGTTTCTCCATAATGGCAATGCATCCGGCAAGGCACAGGGCTGCGGCCGGAATCAGGTGGCAGCTGCCCATGACAGGGGCCAGCAACCGGGTCAGATAGCCGCCTGCGATGCCGCCGGCAATGGCACCGGAACCCATGGGGCCGAAGAGGCGTTTGGCCTCGCGGATATTGAAAAACAACCCTGCTGCCAGCCAGAACTGGGAGGCGCAGATTAGGGTGATCAGGCTGGCCCAGATAAAGAAGACGTAGAGGACAATCCCTGGGGCGATATGGAAATAGATAAACACCCAGAAGAGCATAAGGCAGCAGATGGCGCTGACAAGGGTGGCACGCATCAGGCTTTCCAGTGACCGGGTCTTCAAAAGGGATGAATAGTACCAGGAAAGCGTGGCCGCAAGCACGGCTGTGAGCATATAGGCCTCGGGCAGGTGCCGGGCGCTGAACCGGGCCAGGAACAGGGCCGTGCTCACGGGTTTGGCAATCATCAGGGCACAGATGAGCAAAAACAGGTAAACAAACATCCACACTGTCCGGTGAAGTTCTCCCTCCCGGATATCAAATATTTTTTTGAGCAGCGGGTATAACAGATGCTGTCCAAGGATGCTGTTTTTCATTACAGCCATGGATAACTTTTTCTCTTGATGCGGGCATGCGGGGCCGACGGATCTGCGGCTGCCTGTTCCAGACGCGGCACCGAGAACTTTCCGGCATTGGTTTTAAGCACCGATTCCAGCACCGGAAGCAGGTTCTGCAAAATCATCTCTCCATTGGCGTCTTCCACAAGGGCCACGGCAATGTAATGCCGCCAGCCCGGCCCCCAGACCAGGACGGAATCAGAGTGCCAGGTTTTCCATGTCCCGGATTTCCGGAAAATCTTTGCATCCGGGACCATATTTTTCAACGCTTTGACAAATTTATGCTCTATATCCGGGTCCACCAGGATTTCAAGCATCTGCCGGCTGCGTTCCGGGCTGATCAGACGGCCCATGGCCAGCTCGTAATAAAACCGGCACACCTGGGTGGCGGTTGCCGCGTGGCTTAAGCCCTTAAGGGGGTCGGGGAGCCTGCAGCAGGTCTTTGCATATTTTTTGCCGACCCACAGACCGCCCCCGTGATCCTGGTCATAAAACCCGTACTGCGGCATGACAAGGATCTGCTGGATCCGTTCAAGGGTGATCTTTTCAATCACCCGGGTGGCTGCCTGGTTATTGGATTTGCGTATCATCAGGCCAAGGTCGTCCATGATCCGGGGGGTCTGTTCAAGGCCGTCGTACTCAAAACAGTGAAAGGCTGCCAGCAGCACGGCGATCTTGGGCAGACTGGCCGCATACATCATTTCACCCCCGTTGATCCGGGCAAACATGATATGGCCCGGGTCGGACAGATCCACCAGGCCCACGGTCATTTTCTTTTCCCGGATCAGTTTCTGCCAGGTTTTATTCTGCGACAGCGTATATTCAAGCGTTTTTTGAAAATTTTTATCTGCCAGGTTTTTCAAGGGGTTGGCCGTTTGTGGGGCCAGTGCAAGGGGCAGGGGAAAATCGGATGACCAGGCGTTTGGCATTACCGGCGGAAAGCAGAAAAGCAACGTACCGACGATTCCCAATAAAACAAACGAATACTTTTTCATGATTGTGCTGAAGGGCCTCCAAAGAATAGGATTATAGGCCGGGTCAGGCAGAAAAAAGATCATGTTCGGGCGGGCCGGATTTTACCCTTCCTCTTGTGTTCCCGTGTCATTTTTTCGTTTCCGTACCCCGGGTTTGTGTTGACAGATAACACGAAACCAACCACTTTGGAACAGCTATTTTGATCCCCTAATCCGGCGTATTGCTTTGATTGGCATCTGTTTCAGGATCAGGGCCGGTAGGGCCGGTATGTTCCCGGGCCGGGCCTGCCGGTGTCCGGTGCGCCTTTTGATGGGGTGTGGCCTTGCGCAGTTGCACTTTGGACCACAGTACGGGGGTGCAAAACCTGGTCCATCCCCATTTCAGAACATTTATGAGCCAGAAGGAGACCCAAAGCGCCCAGGACAGCATGGCAACCCGGTAGGCCCACATGGGAATGGACACCATCCAGGTCCGGGGCAGGGCAGGTCCTGACACATCATGGTACCAGCGCATCAGAAGGACACTGGAACCGTTTCCCCGGATATTCATATCCGGATGGCCTAAAAGTCCGTTGGAGATGCTGAAAACCAGACACACACCCGATACCAGGGTCAATGCCAGGATGCCCAGCTGGATCAGGTTGAACTTCATGCCGGTGAACTGATCGGCTTTAGGCCGTAAATCCAGGGCGATTAGCCAGCCCGCCACAATGATGGCGGCTGCCGGATGATTCATGGTGATGCCGGTGAACAGCAGAAACCACTGCAACAGATTCAACGGTGTCCATCCGGTTTTTGACAGGATAAAGGCAATGATCAGGATCACGATCAGTTCGGACCAGAACAGCACGGCCGGGCCCAGAGCCGGTTCCCCGCCCAGAAACAGGGGCCACCGGCTGCTGCCGGGTCTAATGTCCACACAGGTATTGGCGCTGTCCATGCCTAAATCAACGGCCGGTGTTTTATAAAAAGGGGTAATCCCGCTGGATGACACCCATTGGAGCACAATGTCCTGGTGTCCGGGAACAATGGGCAGGGTCACCTGGCTCTGATCCTGCCGGATGGGGGTTATCCTGCCTTGAATTTTTACCTCCTGCAGCCTGGCGTCTTTGGGAAGGGTAATGGTGTGGTGTCCGCCCTGGCTGCTGTTGATGGTAAGAGCCAGCCGGGCTGTGGTGGCTGCTCTGCCCGGTGAAAAGGTCAGCAGGCTTTTTTCAATGGTCATTGTCTGCCCCCCAATGCCCTGGGGCCGTGTGATGGTCAGTGCCAGGGTCTCCCCGGGCCAGGGGTGCCAGGCGGGATACCAGCGGGTGCCGGTTTTATGAAAGATCACAGGGGTGCCCTGGTATTCCATGTGGAAAACAGGGCTGACATCCACCTTCCATATTTCGGTCCAGTCCGGGGTATCCGCGTGTTTTAACTCTATTTTATCCGAGGGTGCCAGAAAGGATTCCCAGCTCACTATTTTCTGTCCGGACCGGAAATTGACTTTTGCCGTGTTCCCCTGTACCCGGATGCCCCCGGTGGTGATGGATTCGCCGGGAAGCAAAGGAATGTCAAGTTTGATACTTGATTTTTCTTCTCCTTCACGGGTCACCCGGGTGTTTACTTTCCAGACAAGACCGAGCAGCAGGGTGCGTTCAACCCTGGCAAAGGCGGGCAAGACACCTGTCTCAAGCATTTGCTGATTTTCATCACCTGTTCGGGCGTTTCGTTTAAACTGGAGCTGGGTATCAAAGCTGCCGTCAGGATGACTGCCCTCCACGGTCCAGCCGTCCATGACAATATCCAGGTGCCGGGGTTTTAAAGGAAAGGAAAGCTGGAAACCGCTCTGCTGACGTATGGCACCGTTAAGGTCTATTTTGTGCCGGCCTTTGGGGATCATTACCCAGAATTGTCCCTCTTTTTTAAAGATACCGGCAGCGGTCCGGTCATCTACGGTGACCTGGGACGGCAGCCACTGGCTGTCATTTCCGGGAATGGGGATTGCCGTGTCAATGGCTGCGTGAACCGACACGCTGATTTTCATCACATCCTCTTTCAGATCAATGGACGCCTGGGGCAGATTTGCGCAGTTATTGAAACATTTGTCCGTTTCGAGCAGCCGCTTTTCCAGTTCTTCCAGCATGGCCGTTGGCGGGAATTGTGTTGCATGGGACACTGCCGGCATAAAGCACAGAACCAGTGCAAACAACGCAGGAAGCATCTGTCTGATACCGGTTACACCGGCCTTTTTAATGCCGCCTTTGCCAATGCCGAGCATGCCCGCACCTAAGAGCACCACAAGGGCGACCCGTAAGAAAGCCAGGGCCAGATTGACTTTTGGCCCGATCAGAAAAAAAATGATGGACTGGTCTTTGCTTACAGGGCCGGACCAGGAAAAGGGGATGGTTTTATAGGCTGGCCACAGGGGCATGCCCGGGCCTGTCTGGGTTCTGGCTTTGGGGTCGTACTGCATAACTTGGGCGGGCCTGCTGTCGGCTGGTGCCGGTGCACTGGTCGTGGACATGGCTTTGGACATGCTTCCCAAAAGGCTCTTCCTGGCCAGAGCCTGGGGTGCCACTTCCTGCTTCTGGATATTGTCTTCCATCATGAGTACCCGCTCCTGTGATTCGGACTGCATCACCGTATTTGAGGTGTCGGTCCATGTCATGGCCAGTTCCGGGTATATGCCGGTGCGAAGGGTCTGGATGGCAAACGGAATCACAATGGCGGCAAAGCTGATCAGCGCCAGGCCCTGGCAAAGTTTGACAAAGGCGCGCATCCTTCCCCCGGGCAGGTGTTTGAGCAAGGTGAATCCCACCAGGAGCACCAGCCAGATGTACTTGGGTGCCTGGTCTTCATGGAAGATCAGCACCAGGGTGACAAAGGCCAGGAGGGCTAACGGTTTTGAATAGACCCGGGACAGGGCAATGGTAAAAATCAGGACCACAAAAAAATCCAGCAGGGTCCATCTGCCCACCCAGGTGCCGGGAATGCGGTCCACACCCCGGGCATTTATCAGGATCCAGCCTGCAGGCAGCTTAAGCGTGCCTTTTACGTCATTGAAATCATGGTCCCAGCCCGTTGCCGGAACTTTGGCAATCCCTTTTTCAGAGGTGGCATCAGCCAAAATATTAATCCTACCGTTTCTCAGCTCAATACCGGCCTTGTCGCTATCGTCTCTTTTGGTGATCAACTGCTCTTTACCATCCACAAGGACCTGGCCCGGATGGATGGCCGGATCCAGTTCCAGGCGCCAGTTGGTGTTTTTTTGGCCCGTGATTTTATCCTGGATAAAAAAGCCTGCCCCGTTAAAACGCAGCCACAGGGTCCGGTCCAGGGAGAGCTGGTCCGGGGCAGGTTCCGGATCTCCCCGTTTGATTTGCTTAAAGACCAGTGTGGCGGCAGGTGCCATCAGGTACGACGGAAAGGATCGCCATTTTGCCGGCATGGCCGTCTGTTTGGGGTCAACGGGTTCGGCCCCTGAAATCTGCACCTGTCTCAGGTCCGTCCTGGCACTGAAGGACCAGATCTCCTTATCCGGCCAGAATGCCTGGTCCGGACGGATGAACCGGACGGTCTCCAAAGGCCCTGCATGGCGCAGATTAAGGTTAAGGTTATATCGTCCGGGCCGGACCTGGATGGTGATCCGGCCGTCGGATTCCAGACGGGCGGGCAGCGGGCTTTCAAAGGATACCGGAGTGAACGTATCGCTTGGGTATACCGGTCCCAGCACCATCTGCCGGGCCTGGCCCGACACTTCCAGGGTAAGATCAATTGCCATCCGGGCCGGGATATCATCCTCAATCAGCCGGAAACATTCGATTTTCAACCGGTCTTCCACCCGTTTTTCACGATCCCTGTGTTTCAGCCACAACCGGCCCTTGTCGTCCAGATCCGGGAATTTTACGGGCTGATTATCAATCTTTAAACTTACCAGGCCGGTTGATGCCGGGATGTTCAGGTTTTCGGGCATGATTCCCCAGGAGAATTGTCCGGTGATGGTATGACTTCCCGGGGAAAGTACCAGGCCCGGGGTATTGTCTTGGTCCAGAACCACGACAGGCCTGCCGTCGGCCAGAACTTGCCCGGGCCAGTTGCGGCCGCTTCCCGGCAGATCAACCGGGGTCTGAACATACACCTGCCAGGACTGTTCAAAGATGCCCCCCCTGTCTGTCAGATTCAGACTCAACGCTCCCGGCCAGGCGCAAAGGACCTGTCCTGCATTGTTGTACATGGGGATGCATGACAACTGCGCTTCTTTTCCGTGCAGCACCCATTCTTTCCAGGGCGCAAGGGCATCGGGAGCGTAAACAGATGCCCGGGCATGGGCATGGCCATATACTGCCAGAAAAATTGCAGCAGCCATAAGCAATATACGAATATCGCCGACATTTCGCTGAAAGGTCATGACTCTGTCCTTTTTGAAAAAAGACTCTGACAAATTTTAGGTTAGAAAATACAGCCGGGGCCGTATTTAATTCCATTGGCCCATACTCTAATAGGAATATTGATAAAAATCAAAGATTATACCGATTTCAGATGCGATTTTTCTAGGAACACAGAGGATTGATACATGAGAATCCACACCATCAACATCACGGCCGCGTATGTGGGAATTGATTTTACTCATTTTTTTTGCATTGGCAATTTTTGCAGTTACCGGTGCATTTATGACAATCCTGCTTAAGAAGCCTGTCCTCTATGGCACATCCCTCAGGCGCAATCTGGTCAGCCATGGCACCGCTAAAATAAACGCATTTTCTGCATACTTTAGGAAGATTAGAAGCCAAAATCATTCTGCCAAAAGAATAAACTGTTGAGATATCTTTAGTTTCCACATAAATACTATTATCCTTATCGTACATTACATTTCCAATTTCCTGGATCAGGGCAAAAGCGGATGCCCCGTCAAAGGTTCCCTTCATATCGATATGAAGGTTTTTATCCTGTTTATAGGTTTCCATGGTAAAATTATTCTCCATTTTCTCCTCCTTTAATTATGCAATCCAGTATAAGTTAGGAATGACTAAATTTTTAGGTGAAAATATTAATCATGTCAAGTGTTATTTTTAATTATGGCCCATTTTTTTTAGTTGCAGCAAACTTATTCTTGATATATATAAAGTTGCTGATATTACAAAATCGTTTCAGGGACGGATTTTGACGGAAACATAACCGATATGAATTGAGGAAGACCCGTTTATGACCGCTTGTATTCAGATGAGAGCCGATTTTATCTATCCGGGTGCCGGGCAGTTGGGTGAATTAATTTTTGAGATTAAAGGGGCCGAAGACACGGCGTTTTTACCGGAAATTTTACCGGTGGCCCCAGGGCTTTATCTGAGCATAATGACCGGCCCGGCCACTGCCTATCCCCGGGTGGATTTCAAGGTGGGTAATGCCCCTGTTACCTTCTGTCTGACACTTTCAGGCCGCTTTTTCAGTATATTTTCAAGCCCGGGCGGTTTTAAGGAAAAAAATCACGATATTGGGCCCAACACCAATACCATTGGTTCCCTTAAGGGAGCATGGGGCCGGATGGTTATTGATCCTTCACTTCCGGTCACCTGTGTGGAACTGCTGATTGACCCCCGCCTTTTGCACCGCTATCTTCCGGACCCTCTCATTGCTGATGCTTCAGGGGAAAAACAGATCCGCCTTTTCCGGGGGCAGGAATTTTTATCTTATCCCCTGGACCCGGAATTAAGAAAAACAGCACTGGAAATCCTGAATCCGCCGCCGCTTAATGGGCCTACCCTCGAATTGTTTTACCAGAGCCGGGCCATGATGCTTCTGTCCAGACAGGTGGAACTGTTCTGTCAAAACGCAGGGAAGACCGATGGCCCTCCTCTGAAAACTGACATCAGAAACCAGCTGGCGCACGCAAAATCCATTTTAACGGCAGACTTCCTGGACCCGCCCACCATCCCGGTACTGGCCAGGCGTTGCGGCCTCAATGAATTCACTTTGAAAAAAGAGTTTAAACGAACCTTTAATTCCACCATTTTCACCTTTGTCCAGAAACTGAAAATGGAACAGGCCTGGGTCCTGATCAGGGAGAAAAATCATTCCGTGTCCCAGGCCGCCAACGCCGTGGGCTACATCAATGTCAGCCATTTTTCCAAGGCCTTTAAAAAACAGTTCAGTATTAATCCCGGAATCCTTAAAAAATCCGGGAATCCGGGCTGTCCAGCCCATGAAGGCTGGCTCCCGGGCGGTTGACCAGATCCTGCCCGGGAGATCTTTTCATTTTTCCTTTGGGGGGTTAACCTTATTGTGTCTAAGGCTTTGCCGTAAATGATACGGTGGCCCCGTAGTAAATGGACTGGCATTTTGGGGCCAGTTCTTTGAGTTCATTATCTTTTGTAACCACGTTCTTTACAATGACCGAGGCTGTCCAGGCACCGGGGGTGGGCACCCGGATTTGGGCCTTGCCGTCCATGATATATGCCGTGAGCATATATTTATCCGGCCCGCCAAAGGTATTGGAGGTCATGTGCAGAAAGTTCCTGCCCTGCATATCGCAGGTCAAAGGTTTTCCCTTGAGCGTGACCGTAAATTTGACCAGGTCGCCTGCCTTGACATTACTCATGTCGGTGTCGGGCATGATCTCAAGGTCATATCCCAGGGGTTTGGGCTGGGTCCATTTTTCAATGCCGAAATAGGACTTACCCACGGCCTTGTACCGGGTGCTGAAATCAAAGGATTTTGCCCCTTTTATTTCGTCCATGGGTTTGGTGGCCATCTTGTGTTTGCCGTTGGCATCCACATATCCGGTAAAATAGGTGGCCTTGGATTCGGCAGCTACCTGGTAGGTGCCGGGCATGGCCTTATCGGTCAGTGAAATTTTTCTTAACCCCAGATCTCCGGGAACGATGGTCATTCCGGTTTTGGATGCAGTGGACGCTTCGTGTTTAATAACAGGAAGCGGAATTGGTGAAATGGAGTTATCCGGTCCGATCAGGCTGTATTTCTCAATCTCGATATTACCGGATTCAGAGGAGAGAAAATCGTCCAGGGGCATGGCATGTCCCCATCCAAGGCTGGTGATGACATGTCCCGGGGGATGGGCAAAGGATTCGTTGATGTTGACCCACAGGGAGTGGGCCTGGACAGTGCCTGCGCAAAGCGCTGTCAGGGCAAGGGTTAAACCGGTGGTTTTTAATTTTCGTAACATGTGATTTCTCCTTTTTGGGTTGTTATTCGTTTTTTTCAGACCCCATGGGTCCGTCTTCACGTACGGTATGTCCCGGGCCGCCATCCAGAAATACAGTATACGGCTGATCCGGGATGGTAAATTCGGCTTCTCCGTTCTCATCGAGTTTGATTTTTAAAATCTGTTTTTCTTTTTCATCCAGCAGATACAGGGGCAGGTTTGCAGCGGTGGCACCGGTGGAAAACATGCCTTCCACGGCCACGGTGCCGTCCCCGTTGTCTGTCAGATTCATGAAAAGGGTGTGGCTAAAGGCCGGGCCTGTGACAAGCAGCAGGGGCATGAGCGCCCCAAGCAGGCTCAATACTTTTTTTTTCATTGGGTTACCTCTTTGTTTAAATGGTGTTGGGTCTGTATACCATGGCTGGGAATTGTTTCCGGGCCAAAAGCCCCCAGGGCCCGGAGCAGGACCGGGGTGACAAAATAATCGGTCAGCAGGGCTGTCATGATGCCTGTACCGGTTAAAATGCCCAAGAAAAACATAACCTTGGCAGGAGAACTTAAGTAAACACTGAAGTTGGCCGTCAGGATCAGGGAGGTGAATAAAAGCGGAATCCCGATGGCGCTGAACGTATGGCGGATGGCGTAAGCATACTCCCGCTTCTGTTCAAAGGCCAGCTTGGCGTGGTTGATAAAATGGATGGTGTCATCCACGGCAAGCCCTAACAGCATGGGCATAATGGTGATGGTCATCATGTCCAGGGGCACCCGCATCCATCCCATGAGACCGCCCACGGCAATGGCCGGGGTGATGTTGGGAATCATGGCGATGAGACCGATTTTCAAGCTGCCGAAAACCAGGACCATCAGCCCCGTAATCACGCAGATGGCAATGAGAAACGAGGTGAGCTGGCCCTTGGACACAATATCCTGCATCACCGTGAACTGGGCCACAGAGCCTGCCAGGGTTACGGTTGCCCCCGGGAAAAGTGCGTGGGCTTTCTCGGTGATTTGGTGAAGTTCCCGGTATGCCTCAACCGTGTTGTAGTCCTTAATATCCACAGTCATGCGCAGGCGCCGGTATTCGTAATCAATCCATTTTTCAGCCTCACGTCCCCCGGCATTTTCATAAAGGAGCATGATCTGGGCCACCATTTCCCGGGTGTCGGGAATGGCGAAAAAACCAGGATCACCGTCATGGAGCACCTGGTTCATGTCCTTGATGATTTCAGTGATGGACGAGGTCTTTTTGGTCAAAGGAAAACCCTGGGCCTCCTGTTCCAGCAGATCCAGCTTTTTTAAGTTCTCAGGTTCCCTGGCCATGTTCTTGCCGGGAAATTCCACGACCACATTGTAAGAGTAGAGCGCGCCCAAAGGTGAGCTGCCCACCTGATCCAGACGGTTTACGTAAGACACCTTAAGCCCCATATTCTTGCGGATGTCAAAGTTGACCTCAAAATAGCGCAGCCCTGCCACAGCCGTCATGATACCTAAGGAAAATACAATCATGATGGACACCGGCCGGGCCAGGACCAGGTTGGCGAGCTTTGCCATCAGGCTTCCCAGCAGGGCATTGGAGTTCAACCGGGTCTGCTTCACATCCTGATCCTTTCCAAAGGCGAGCAGGGCCGGGATCATGATGACCACCATGAAAAAAATAATGGAGACCAGCAAGGAGGTTGATGACCCGATCCAGCGCACGGGCTTGACATCCACAAAGTGAAAGGAACAAAGCGCCCCCACCGTGGTCAGGGCCGTGAACAAGATAGGCCAGCCCGTTTCTTTGACGGCCAGGCGGACCGATTCTTTTCTTTTTCCGGTGTTAAGAAAATGTCGATTAAAAAATGAAAAAATATGGATGGAGTAGCCGATGGATACGGCAATGCCCAGATACA
>NZ_JBFXHE010000015.1:0-27644 GCF_050177295.1 Desulfobacter sp. | reverse complement strand
GGTGTTTTCCGTCCAGAAATTTCCGTAAAAAATCATGGGTTTTGAAAAATCACTGCCTGTTTCCTTGGAATAGGTGGCGGACACCGCAAACTGGGCGATTTCAGTGCGCGTCCCTGCGGACCCGGGCGTGAAAATAATGCCGCAGTTACAGGTGAGCACAAGGACATCCTCGCGCACAGCGTTGCTGAAAAATTTTGCCTGGTATTTGCAGAAAAGGTTGGGGGGCTCATGTCCATACAGCCATGTGGGAATGCCCAGGGAGCAGGGGGAGGGCTGGGGCCACCTCTGGAGAATCTTCCGGGCCAGCAAATTGTCCGGATCGTCCTGATAGCTGGGCTTTTCCTTCAGGATATCAATGGCCTCCAGCAGTTCATCCTCGCTGTAACCGCTGAAATGGGCGCCTAAATTTGCAGCCTCCATGGCCCCGGGGCCGCCGCCTGTGGCCACCACAAATTCCTTGAGGGCCAGGGCCCGGCAAAGAAGCGCGATCTCCCTATACTCCCCGGAGTCGCGCAGCATGGCATGACCGCCCATGATGCCGACCTGCTTTCGGCATGCGTATTCCTCCTGCAGCAGGTTGAGAATGACCCCGTCGTGGAGCGCCATCATAATATTGTCGTAGGTGTCATGGTCGAAATGCTTGTACCAGTTGTATATATTGGCATCGTTGTCCAGAAGCTCCCGGGCCGTATAAAGCGTGTCCCTGCCCACCCGGAACGGCATGTACCGGGCCGGTTTTACAACAATGGCGCCCCGGCGCAGAAGCTCTGCCTCAGTGACGCCTTCCGGAAAATCTTTAACACCCACAAAGACCTTTCCGGATGCGGTTTTAAGCAGTTCTCCGGCGTCTTTTCCGGACAGGTCGGAACCCTCATACACGGCATGGTGTTTTATGGGCTGGGCCGATTTGGGGTCCGTGGATGCCGCAGTGAGTTCGGCAAGCTTAACCCAGCTTTGTTCATCTTCGCTTGTACCGGCGGCGGACGTCAGTGGCGCGGCGTTTTCCGGTGCGGCCGGACCTGCCTTGGACATGTCCTGGGGCGGCGGGGCGGATTCAGCCTCGTGCCGCTTTTCCTGGGCAGAAGAGAGAATAAGGCGCAGACCCGCAACGTTATGTTCCATTTTCATCTGGTGGAGGTCTTTCTGCCACCCCGGGGGCAGGAAACGCCCCAGGGTGCACGCGTCGTTGTCCAGCAACTGCGCCACATGGGAGTAAACTTTATGATTCTCGTCCGGTGCTGCAACGGATGCATCTTCCAGCTCATCAAGCAGTGCTTTCACGTCATTTTCAACGATATCCTCAATCCTGGGCTTGTTCAGGGTGTCAAAAAGTTTTTCCCGCAGTTGTTCTTGTTCTGAGGACAAAGAGCCCTCAAATGAGGCGTAATCAAGATGGGCAAGGACCTTGGCAGCCCTGCCGAAAAGATGGCCTTCGGCCTGGTCCCGTTTTTCCAGGATCTCGTTGATTTTTTTAACGGACAGGGCCGCGATAACCCCTGCCTTGTCAGGGTTCTGGGCATGGAGAGCAAAGCCGATGCCCATGCCGTCAACACCGGTGTAGACGGCTTTGTGAAGGTTCGAGGCATCAATGCCTGCGGAGAGGTATGTGATAAGGCCGGCCTGGTGGGCTTCGTGGACAAAGCCCAGCATCTGGGGATGTGAGAGCTGGTCAACCACGGGAACGGATGCGCCTTTGCGTTCGCTGGCCCCGTCCAGGGTCACCTTGTCAAAGTTGCCCTGGCGCGTGATTTGAACAGCAGCCTTTGCAATGGCAGTGGTCCCGTCGGGATCGGTGCGCTGCAACAGCTTGCCCCGGGATTCGCTGAAGATCGGGCGGTTAATATTGAAGGCTGCGCTAAGGTACTGCCGGTCAGGGTCCCGCCGGACATTGGCGACCACCGCGTTCATGAAGCGAATGGCCTGCTGCTCGGTCATGTTTTCGATGGCAATTTTTGCGTCCACAATACCGGCCTCGAACATTGCCGAGCATGCCGAGGCGGTCTGGTGGGCCGCCTTAAGCAGGGCGGCATTGAAAAAATAATCCGGATCATGGGCGGCCTGCCCTGCTTCGCAGTATTGCCGGGCCAGGGTGCCAAAGGCGTTGCCGCTCATGTCATGGGGGTACTGGGCATTGAAAGAAAGACCCTCAAAGGTCGGGCGGCCGATAAAGCAGGAGGTCGGGGCAAGATCTCCCACATGCTGGCGGACCCGTGCTGCCGTAATGTGTGACGGCAGCCGGTAGGCTTCCATAAGGGAACGGTCACCAGTCTCAGATCTGTCGATATGTTCAATGTGTACAACAATGCCGTGGTCGAGCATCGAGCGGTCCTGAGCGGTGATCTTGATGTGGTCCGGGCCGGCGTCGGTGACAAAGACAAAGGACTGGTGGCGTTTGTGGCGGCCGGGAAGGCTTAAGGGCTTGAAAAGCCTGGGCTGCTGGATTCCTTTGCGCAGGTAGGCCGAAGATAGTGCGATGGCAAAAGTCTCGGCCGATGTCGGACGCGACTTGCGGTCGCGCAGCTCGTCCAGAAGCTGCATCACGCAGCCGTAAAATTCTTTGTGTTCTGCGGCATCCTTTACCGCCGCGTCCACACGTTTTCCGAATGCGCTTACCTCAGCATCCGGCACCAGTCTCAACAGGATCTTACGATCTTCTCCCGCAAGGGAAAACCGCGAGTGACCAGGTTCGGTTCCGTCACCGCCCGAGGCCTTCAGTTTCAGTTGTGCAAGGGTGTTGTATGCTGCCACGGCATCGCCACCGTTCTTGGCCTGCTTAATCCGGTCAAGCACGCCTGATTCTTTGTCCAGCATGCCGTGCATATAGGTCAAAGTGGCCTGTTCGTGGGCCGGAAACTGCTTCACGATGTCGAGAAAATATTCCCGGAGGCCTTTTAAGGTTTGGGCATCATCTTCATAAATTTCAAGCGTGACAGAGGTTTGAACCGGTACATTGGTCGCCTCGGCTTCAAGGGTGGACTTGTAAGAATGGGCACTTTCAACACATTGGCGCAGGGCAATACCATAAAATTCCTCCAAGGAAACGGACAGAACAAGGTCAAAATTTCTGTTTTCATCTTCTGTTTGCCGACGGGGTGGTGTAACCATATATCTCCTCCTTTTGAATCATAGATAGACGTCTTCGAATGGTTATTTCCAGCCACTTGAATGAAAGAATTTTTCAGCTTTATTTGCGGTATTAATATCAGGAAAAGCATCGTTGTTCCCCAGATCACGGATGAGTTTGTCAATCACCTTTTTTGTTACCGACTTCATGATAAAAATATGGGCATAATGCCGTTGGACACCGGTTTCATACAATGATTCACACGATAAAGAATAGTTTTCAATAATGGTGGGATTGGGCTGTTTAAAGCGTATGGTCAGGGAAAGAGGTGTACGTGCAATAAAAAGCTCTCCAGGCGAATAATGTTCCTGTTCAAGTTTTATCAGCTGATGATACGCATATTGCGCTGTATTTTCGCAGTAGATAGCATCTTCAATCTGCCGGGCATAGCTGTTGCGTGCAAGATAGTCCCACATAATGATGGCGGAGTATCCGTTGCGGGAACCGGCAAAGGTGGTGTCCGGAGAGCCGATATATGCCGGATCATCAGGTGGAAAGAGCTGATATTTGGTTTTGGTCATGAATATTCCGCACGGCCATGGTGCGCCAGGCCATTTATGACCGCTCATTACAATTGAATTTACAATGGGCAGACGAAAATCAAACACCGGCCCTTTTGTGGTTATTTTTTTCTGGTCAAAGGCTTTTTCAATAAACGGCATGTAAGATGCCCCCAAAGCGCCGTCCACATGTAACCAGTATCCGTTTCGGGTATCGGTTTTTATACAGGGTTTTCCATTTTCATCGACATCATCATAGGTGGCTTCACGATTTTCCAAACCGTATCTGTTAAAGATGGGCATCAATCTTTCCTGAATTGCTGCGACATCGTCATATGCGCCTTTAAAAGTTGATCCGTAATTACATACAATCAGTATCGGATAACCCCGGGATGCAAAAAATTCAACCAACATTTCAAGGGCTTCAATATCAATGCATCCCGGTCCTGAGCTGTGGTCCATGGAAGGCACTTCCGGGGTGCGCGTCCAGTCTCCATCGTTTGAAATGGGGTTTTGTCCTTTGTAGCGTTCGTATCCAATCTCGCTAAATGTTTTTATCCCCAGAACCCGCATGTATTTAACAATAGAGTAATGGGCGTCTTCGGAGAAGAAGGCCACGGGAGTATATGCGTTTTCATTACCGTTTTCTTTGTTCGTACGTGGTGACAGATAACTTGTTTTTTTATTTTTTTCCGGATCATTATCAACTTTCAGCTTGCGTCCGGCAAGATAATCACGGGCATTCCATAATCCGTAAATATTTCCTTCGGAGCTTCCCATGGAAAGGACATATCCCCAGTAGCTTTCAATGGATTGCTCGCCCTTATCGGTGCGCATTGTTGCATGCCAGAGTTTTGCATAGTAGTCCAGCACAGCTCGTTCCATTATTTTACTGTTAATCGTAAAGTTTCCGGAAGTGAACGGGTCTCCTATATTATTTACGTGAATATTTAAGAAATCAGCAGTCTCATCTTTATAAAAAACACCCTGATTTGCCTGGTATCCTAAAAATTTTTGCTGCTTGTTTCTCAAGTCCTGGTAGAGCTTTTGAATCAGTGATTGTCTTTTTTCGGATGGGATTTCCTCCCCAGAGAGCTTGTAATTCTGATCTGAAATATCTGTCATAATGTTCTCCTTGAATGAGCCGTCTTGATGATAACGGTTTTTTGAATATGGTTCGCTTGCACCATTTAAGTTTTGAGAAAGGATTGTATATGCCAATAACATCCTAAATTAACTGAATATTTATCTATCAGGTGATCAAAAAACTATCAACTTTTTTGTAGTGTTAAAACCGGCCTAGGCTATTTGTAAACACCATGAACCAGATGGGAAGTTAGAAGAAATGTAGACACCCCAAAATCATGTCCTCACTTCTCAATACCCACCCTGGCCACAACACCTTGTTTATAATAGTGTTTTATTTCTGTCATTTCTGTTACAAGATCTGCTTTTTCAATAACAGACGCAGGAGCGCCGCGTCCGGTAATAACAAGTTCAACATGGTCAGGCTTTATATCAATCAGGTGTAAAAGGTCTTTCTCTGAAAACAGGCCGTAAGAACAGGCTACATTTGCCTCCTCAGCAATAACAAGATCATATTTTCCAGATTCGATAATGCTGCATAACCGTTCATACCCCTGCCGGCACCCGGCTCTTTCTGCGTCAGAAGGCGTTCCTTTAACAAATTTCCCGGCACCATATTGTTCTACAACGATATTTTCAAATTTTTTAAGTGCTTTTATTTCGGAATACATGCCCTGTTTCATAAATTGAATAATGAAAACCCCAAACCCGGCACCTGCCGCCCGGATTGCAAGCCCGAGGCTCGCGGTTGTTTTTCCCTTACCATTGCCGGTGTAAACCTGAACATAACCTTTCACAGATCTTCATTCCCCTTGCCGGTAAACACATGAATTGACCGGTCTTTTTCTTTACCGATTGCAGGATCATTAGAGGCGCTTTCATCCCAGGATACCAGGGCTTCCGGGTCCGTTACCACGACCACCGGACATCCGGCCCGGAAAGCGGTCCGTTCCACGGCACTGCCGGCATACCATTTTGAGTCCTTTTTCTTTGTGTGGGACCCCAGAATGATCAGGTCGGCAGAGTTCTTTTCCGCACATTTAACGAGTTCCAGATGGGGCAGGGCCCCGCCCCAGATCTGATAAGCGTAATCGGTATCTTTGATCAAATCCCGGCAGAATTCTTCCAGACGGTTTTCCGTATTTTTTCGGTCTGCTTCATAATCTTTCTTGGTATACTTGGGATACGGCGGCACAGGAATCATGTGAAAGGGAAAGATTTTCGACCCGAATTTTTCCGCAGTTTTCCGGGCAAAGAACAAGGCGCATTCGCAGGATACGGAAAAATCCACCCCCACTACAATTTTTTTGAATGCTGCCGAGGACAAACGAACTGCGGGATTGATAATCATCACCGGACAATTTTCCCGCATGACCACACCTTCCACGGTGCTCCCGATCTTCCCGGCCACCCGGACGGTTCCCCTTTCAGCAGCACGTTCGGAATGGGGGCCGAGGACGATCATGCCCGCGTTAACATGCCGGGATTGACGGACAATCTCTTCCCAGGGGAATCCGCAAACAACCTTGACGTCAAAATCCATGCCCGCCGGCAAAATTGATTTATAAAAACCAAAGAGTTCTTTCCAGACAATTTCCTGATAGGCCGGCGAAAAATCGATCTCCTCCCCTGTTTTAAAATCCTTAACCAGGTGTCGGCGGCTTTCATGGGAGGACTCCGCTACATGAAGAATGTTGAGCTTGGCCTGATGGGTTCCGGCGATTGCAGCAGCCCCTGTCACTACCGGATCCTTAACTCCCACAAGGTCTGTCGCTGCTAGAGTATGTTTAAACATGGCTCCTCCTTTTTTATTGATGCATCAGGACCTGTGCCTGTTGCTTGAGTCCATTAATTTTTCAAAGCATCCGGGGCAGAATTTTTAAAAGACACGCATCCATGGATGCTTCGGTATTCACTTTTACATGACAGTCCGTCTCTGTTTTTCGAATCGGTTCAAACCGGTTTTTAAATGATTGAAAATGGGAAATCCGCGCATCAGATACTGTGTTCCGGCCAGTTCTCATGATCAGCCTTTCTTGCAGAACAGGGTCCGGTACCGTGCATTCGGTAAACACGATGCCAGCACCTAATTTCCCAGCCAGGGAAACTGCTTGTTTTCGATATTTTTCCCGGCTGAAGGTGGCATCCAGCGCCACGGAGTTTCCCTTTAAAACCTCTTTTTCCGCCAGGGACAAAAGTGTGTCATAGGTCTGGCTGGTCGCGGTTTCGGAATAGATTCCTTTTTCAAAAGGCATGGTCACAGGATCGGTGGGCGGGGCGGGGAATATTTTTTTCCGGACCACATCCGAATTGATGGACCGGATATTCAGCGCCAGGGAAAGGCCTTGTGCCAAGGTGCTTTTTCCGGATGCCGGCATGCCGCAGATCACCCAGATCCTGGGCCTGGAGAAATGATCGGCATACCGGTCTGAAAGGGCAAGGTATTTTTTTGTCTGTTCCAAAAGTTGATTGCGTTCCTGTTCGGAAACATCATGCTCATGCAGGCGGATGCAATTCACCTTAAAACGTACCATGGCCCGGTAGCATTTATAAAAATGTATCAGTACATATACTTCCGGGTCATGCATATCGCCTGCATACGCGAAAAGAAACTTTTCAGCCAAAGCTGAAAATCCAAGAAATTCCATATCCATGACCAGAAAGGCCAGATCCGCTCCCACGTCCTGATACCGGAACCGGTCATTGAATTCAATACAGTCAATGATCTGAATCCCGGTCTCTGTAAAATAAATATGGCCGGTTCTTAAATCCCCATGGCAGTCCCGGAACCGTTTATTTTCCATGCGGCGAAAAAACAGGGATTTTTGCCTGTCTAAAAAGGCGCCTGTCCTGGACCATACCGACTGAAAACAATCGCCGTCAAACAGGGACCCGAGCCAAGGTTGGGTCTGTTTAAAGTTTTCATCGCAGTTCTGCCGGATTGTTTTAAAGGCCGCTTCCATATTCGGCGGCCTGTCAAATGTATCGGAACCGTAAAATTCGGACAGCGTCATTGCCAGCCGGTCAATCTCCTTATTACCGATCTTTCCGGATCTCAGCAACTGCTTCATGGAATAGGTCTCAGCCAGTTTCCGCATCCTTACGGCATATTCAACAACCGTCCCGTCGCCGCCCAGGCAGAAATGATCCCCTTTCTGGGTAATTTCCGTCACATCCAGGTAAACGTTATTTGTCAGGCGGCGATTTAATGCCACCTCACGGGTGCAAAAATGTCTGCGGTTTTCGAGCGTGGTGAAATCAAGGAACTCCAGGCCCACGGATTTTTTAATTTTGTAAACAAGGTCGCCTGCCAGGAACACCATGGAAATATGGGTTTCACAGACTGTTACGCTGTGAACGGGATGGGGATAAAATTCCGGGGTCCGCATTTGTTTAAAAAGAGCTTCCTGAAGAGCCGATTCTCTCATCTTCACTGGTCTGTTCCCCTGTTTAGAAGATTTCAGATAATTTTGACTATAGCACAAATACAGTCAAAAACAATGTTCTCAACATGACTCTGATCCACCATCCGGGATTCATCCTGAAACCACCCGATTCCGGCCGGCTTCCTTTGCTCTGTACAGGGCCTTATCCGCCTTTGACACCAGGGCGTCGTGGTTTTTTATATCATTTTCAAACCGGCTGATGCCGATACTCACGGTCAGGCCAAGCCCCGGGAAACGATCAGAAAGCAGATGGCCCAGATGTTCGATCTCCTGTCGAATTCGTTCGGCATACACAACAGCTTTGGCGGGGCCTGTATCATTCAGGACAACGATAAACTCTTCTCCACCGTACCGTCCGACATGATCTGTGGGACGCGACACTTTCATTAAGGTTTTTGCGATCTGCCTGAGGACACTGTCTCCGGCCTGGTGGCCGAACATATCATTAAATCTCTTAAAATGATCCACATCAATCATAGCAACGGAAAAGGGAATATTTTCGCTGACCGCTGTTAGAAAGGATTTTTTCAACAGCTCATCAACGGCCATCCTGTTCAGCAGCCCGGTCAGCCCGTCATGAAGAGAAGCAGATTTTGCTTTTTTATAGGCCGAGGCATTTTCCAGCGCAAGCCCAAGCTCATTGGCCACGATGGCAATGGAAGAAAACAGGCCCGGCTCAATTTTTTTACCGGATACGGCATGATCCATTCCCAAAAGCCCGATCACCTTATCCTGGCTGCAAAAAGGAACCACAAGCATCTGGGAGACCGAAAATCTTTCCAGCACCTCTTTTTCGCCCGGCAGGATGCCGCTGATGACAACCGGTGCTTTATTTCTCAGGCACCGGAGGAAACCGTTATCCGTCTTATCCATGGAGATATAATGCGATGCCAAGTGGTCTGAAAAGCTGTCCTGTTTCAGGCACGCCACGACCTGAAGGCGGCGCAGAGGAGGGACAGCCCTTAATATGTAAACCCGGTCAAAACCAAAATCCTGACAAATGGCTTTCAAGGTCGCTGATAAGATCTCTTTGGGCTCCAGGCTTCGGTGGGGCGCGGTGATGCTTGCCGTCGTAGACCGATTTTTCTCATGGACTTCCTTTTCTCTGGAGAAAAAATAGCCCGAGTTGATGGAACTTAATTTTAAATTGGCCTTGAGCAGGTTAGCCCGGTACTTATCTGGAGAAGGAAATTCAAATTCATAAAACCTGGCTGTATTCTCAATTTCTTTATCCATCTTTTGGATCACAGCTTCAAAATCTATGCGGTCAAGCCGAATATTTTCTTCAACCTCGGGCTGAAGCTTTGGCGGAGAAATTACATCCACAGGGCCCATACCCTGGGTCCAGGCCAGAAAATTAGCCAGACAGACAATACTGATAAACTGCATATCTTCCCTGCAAAGATCCAGACGGCTGAAACGACGGTGATGGTATTGTACGATCAGACAAAGCTTTTCAGGAAATCCCCAGCGATGTCCGTAATAAGCCCCCAGGTCATCGTGCCCGATCCCCATGACATCCCTTTCTGCTTCAATCAGAGGGCCGGTGCAACCCAAGGCATTTTTAAAAAAATCAGCATAATTCACCCGGCCGGACCGGTCCAGAACAATTTTTCCAAAATCATGGAGCAGACCTGCCGTATACGCATCCCCAGGGCTGGGATATCCTATCTCATCTGCAATGGCCTGACTGAGGCTTGCCACGCACAAACAGTGACGCCAGAAAAACGTCCGGTCAAATTGCTTTTTGGGGCCGGGTGTGACCATTTTTTCAAAAAAAATCACGCCAAGGCAAATCTTTTTAATCTCATCAATTCCCAGGAACAGCACAGCCTCTGAAATGGCCGAGACCCTGGACCTTAGACGGAAAAAAGAAGAGTTTACAATAGCCAGCACCTTTGTGCTGATACCCGGATCTGTTTCAACCAGTTTGGCTACATCCCCAATGGAGGCGTTGGGGTCATTGCATACAGTGAGCATTTTAGCCATGACCTGGGCAAACCCCGGCAGTTCCTTGTCATCTCTTTTCAGAACTTTTTTGATATCAGAATCACTGGGGAGACTCAGTGTATTGTCCATGATAAAAACCCCATAGAAAATCAAGAAATTTGGATTCGCCTGACTGCCAGTTGTCTATCTTTATTATCATTTTTCATCTGAACTGTATAGGCCAACCTTTGCCTCCCAGGGAAACGTTCCAAGTATGTTTTTTGCATTGTTAAAACCGGCCCAGGCTATTGTTTTTTTATCTCTTTTATTGTAACCCAAGTAAGTTCTAACTCAATATATGGAAAAGAGGGAAACACCAAAAACTTTGCAATAAAAAAACAGGCATCCTCCCTCTGATGGGTTTTATTTATGCGGCCAGATGTTAAAAATATCTTAAAATTGCAAAAGGCAATAATTCTGGCCGCTGCGGTTTTTATCACAATAAACCTGCCCGGTCTCCGGGTCTGGGCAGGGCCTGAAGCCGGCAAAGGGGTTTTGGATTTAAGAGGCCTGGATTTGCAAAAAACCGGGCCCGTTAAACTTGACGGAGACTGGCAATTCTGCTGGAACAGGCTTCTTGATCCTGATTCCCGGGAATGGTCAGATCCTGACCTGACCGGTTTTTATCCGGTTCCCCGGTTCTGGACAGCCTATCCGGGCCATAACTTTCCGGCTGCGGGATGTGCCACGTACCGGCTTATTGTCAAAATGTCCGGAAAAAATAAGCGTCTGGTGTTACAGACCCCGGAACTGTTTACTGAATACTGTCTGTGGATCAATGGCCGGCTGATCCGTCAGAACGGTATTTTGCCGGGCGCACCGGTCCGGTTCCTCAAACCCGACATTCTGGCCTTTTCCTCTGATACGGGTGATGTGGAAATTGTCCTGCAGATGAGAAACCGGCGCCATGGAAACGCGGGCATTGCCCAAAGTTTTATTCTCGGCACGGAAAACCAGGTGTATCGAAAGTTCATGATCAGCACATCCATGGAAATCATGCTCATTTCCACTTGCCTGTTTGCCGGATTTTACCACACCATCATCTTTCTGTTCCGGCAAAAAGAAAAAGAACTGTTTTATTTCGGTTTGTTCTGTTTCATGGTTGCCCTCAGAACCCTGTTCACGGGCAATACCCTGATTTCCTGGATAATCCCCGACCTGACCTTTGAAATCGCATAAGGATGCGCCCTTTGTCTATGGAGATGAAAACAGGCTCCAGCAGATCTTGTATAATCTCATCGGAAACGGCGTAAAATATACGGAAAAAGGCTATGTCAGGGTCCGGGCCGTCCCGGGTGCAGATACAATGGAGGTCCGGGTTGAGGATTCGGGGATTGGTATTGATCCTTCATTAACAGAACGTATTTTCAACTCCTTTGAACAGGGCGACGGCTCCATTGAACGGGAATACAAAGGAACCGGACTGGGGCTTCCCATCACTAAAAAACTGGTGGAATTACACGGCGGCGTAATCCGGGTTGAATCAGAGCCAGGCAAGGGTTCCTGTTTTATATTTACGCTCCCACAGGTTGCCGCCAATGGAAAAAAGGCAAAAGGGATTAACTTTGATCCAACGCATTTAAGCGGCATTCTGCCTTTTCCCGAAGCCAGCTGCCCCTTACCAAATACCCGCACCGGCAATTGTTCGAAAAAAGTGCTCATCGTGGATGATGAAGCAGTGAACGGCCAGGTTCTGCTCAACTACCTGGGGATAAAAAAACTGGGGGCCGAATTCGTACCAAGCGGGCGTCTGGCCCTGGAAAGCATCAAAACCTGCAGGTTTGACCTTGTACTTCTTGATATCATGATGCCCAGAATGTCCGGGTATGAGGTCTGCCGGAAGTTGAGAGAAAAATATTCCACGTTTGAGCTGCCCATCATATTTCTAACGGCAAAAAATCAACCCGGTGACATTGTCACAGCCTTTGAAGTGGGGGCCAATGATTATATCGTAAAACCGGTGGACAAAACCGAACTGCTGGCCAGAATTGATACCCACCTTTCCCTGAAAGAGGCTGCGGCCAAAGCCATTGAGAACGCACGGCTGGCCAATATTGATCCCTTGACAGGGCTCTACAACCGAAGATATTTCATGAATTTCGGAAACCGGGAATTTGAAACGGCAAAGCGTAAAAAAGGCAGTTTGTCCGTTATCATGATAGACATTGACCATTTTAAAAAAGTCAACGACAGGTATGGCCATGATATCGGAGACAGAGTATTAAAACAGGTGTCATCCGTCATCCGGGAAAATCTTCGGGCAACGGACATCCCGGGACGGTATGGCGGGGACGAATTCATGATCATCCTTCCCGGAACCGACATTAAGGGCGCCATCCCTGTTGCCGACAAAATACGCGCCGTTTTCGAAAAAAACTCCTTTGCTGTAAAAGGCGCCGCCAGTCTGACACTGACCTTGAGCCTGGGGGTGGTCCATTACTCAGACGGCATTGAATCCTTTGGCGAAATGCTCAAAGAGACAGATGAGATGCTGTACAAATCCAAAAAGGACGGGCGGAACCGTATTTCATGTCCCGCTGCTGTTTAATGACACCGCTGTTGCTGTTCACCGAATCCCAGCATTCCTCATTCTCCGGATTAAACCATTGGAGGTTCTGTTCCGTCCCGAAGCTTAACGGGGTCAGACCCCGCTATCTATTCGAGATCCAAATTCAACTGCTTAATTCGCATTTTTATGGCTTCTGCAATAAACTGGCTTCTCCTGCGGGGCCCTGAACATCGGTCGAGTTCTGCGGCAACGGAAGAGGGAAGTGTAATGTTTAACCTGACCATTTCAGTATTCATTTTATTTTCCTTTTGGTTTTTTATGATCTTTATTATGCGCATAAAAAACCACATTGTCAAACACACACAATTTAAGTTGTATTTTTATAGTGAGGGGCGGGTCGGACGTTCCACCCACCAGGTTGACACTTTGCGCATGCGGCCCTGGGCCCCAAAAATTAGATCTTAAATTGATCCACTGATGTTTTCAGGATTTTGGATATCTGGCTGAGCCGGTCTGCACTGGCGTTTATTTCCGAACTTCTGTCGGACATGCCAAGGGCGGCCTGGTGAACATCGTCAATATCACTTGCAATTTTTTGAACTTTTTTTGAACTTTCCGTTACATTACGGGTAACTTCCTGGATTCCCAGGGCCGCCTGGCTGACATTGCCGGCAATTTCACGCGTAGTGCCGGACTGCTTTTCCACACTGGTGGTGATGGTGTCGATCATGGAATTGACACTGTCAATGGCGTTGCTGATTTCTGAAATTTCCGAAATGGCCTGGCGGGTCGAGTCCTGAATGCGGATGACTTTTCCCTGAATTTCATAAGTGGCGTCTGCTGTTTGCTTTGCCAGAATCTTGATTTCATTGGCCACCACGGCAAAGCCTCTGCCGCTTTCCCCGGCGCGCGCTGCTTCAATAGTCGCGTTCAAGGAGAGCAGATTGGTTTGTTCGGAAATATCGTTAATGGTTTCAACCACATCTCCGATCTCCCGGGCACTTTGTTCAAGAGTTTTAATGCTGTCGGCTGCTTTCTGGGTTCTGGAGACGGCGTACTGGCTGTTTTCGCGGGTTTCTTCGGTGTTTTTGGCAATTTTCCCAATCATGGTACTCATCTCTTCAGCCGCAGAAGATACCATTCCAATATTGTTGGAGGATTGTTCGGCCGCTGCGGCCGTTGACCTCATGTTGTCACTCACGTCCACAGCCGCTGCTGCCACGGTATTGGACCTTTCGGCCATTATACCGGCGGCATCTGACATTTTATTTGAAATGTCAAGAAGTTCGGCTGATGAAATATTCTGCTTTTCAGAATTGTTTGCAATATCCCGGATAATTCCCTGCAGTTTTTCAACAAAAGTATTGAACCACCTGGCAAGACTCCCCAGTTCATCCGCAGAAGTGATGCGTAACCTTTTGGTCAGGTCTCCGTCGCCTTCAGCCGCATCCTTCAGTCCGCTGAGAACGCAGAAGATGGGTTTTTTGACCATTTTCTGGATGGCAATAAAAACCATGAAACTCATAATAAAAAGAAGAATGACTGATCCGGCAGTGGTAAAATACTTGAGTTTGGAGATGACCGTATTCAGGGCGCCAAGATCGTATGCCAGGGAGAGGATGCCGCCGATTTCTCCTTTTTTCCAGGTTGGATGGCACCGGATACAGTCTGGGACAACGGACTGGGGGCCGAAAATGACAAGCCGGGTGTCAGATTTCTGTATGATTTGCGTCTTTTCTTCCCGGATGCGGGACAATAATCCGTCCGGAAGGGGTTCTGCCTTGTCCAGGGTGTTCGACGACAGATTGACCGCGCCTTCCCGGTCATAAAGGTTGACTGCCATGACCCCGTTGATTTGCTTCTGGCGAAGGAGCAGTTTTTGAAAATTCTTCATCTGGCCGCGCTCAAGCGACCCTTTCACCCCGTCTTCAAACGCGTTGAACAGGGTGTGAACGGACTGGGTGTAGGTCAGCCGCATCTGGTTTTCCACAAACCGGTTTAAAAGGGCCACGGAAGCAGCAAGACAGATCAGCAATACAATAACCACCGTGAGAATGATTTTATAGGTGATGGAGAGCCGGGCAAACAGATGGGATTTCATGACTTTTCTCCTATAGTTTGGGAAACGGCGGTTTCAGCGTTCCGGTAAAACGGGAATGCTTTTTTTCCTGCAAACATGGGGGAAGCACAGCCGATACAGGGGGCATTGGCATCAATGCACCAGGTCTGTCCACTGTTCCACCACCGGGTGGGGCAGTCTGCAAAAGTGTCCGGACCCAGACAACCGAGTTTAAAAAGGCAGCCCTTATCTCCCATTTTTTCAGCAAAAATTTCCTGCTGAAAGTCATGGTACCGGGGGCACAATTCATGGATCTTCCGGCTGAAAAAAGCAGCCGGCCGGGTATCTTCAAGTTCCGGCAGACCGATTTTCACCAGGTGGACAATGGTTTTCCAGACCCAGTCCGGGTGCACCGGGCATCCTGGAATGGAAATCAGGAGCGGTTTTTTATTTATTGTCTTGTAAAAATCATTCAGGCTGGCAGCACCGGTCAGGTTGCCTTCAGCCGCCGGGATTCCGCCGTAAGAGCTGCAGGTGCCGATGGCAACGGCACCGCTCATGGTTTCGGCGGCAGCACCCAGGTAATCGATAATGTTTTTTTTGCCGATGACGCAGGCTTCGGGCATCCCCAGAGGAATGGCCCCTTCCACAGCCAGAAAATAATCCCCGGCGTTCCCGCTGACATAGGCGTCCAGCAGATCCAGCACCTGTTTTCCGGATGCGGCCGACAGATCCTGATGAAAGACCAGCTTGGAATAACGGGTGATCATGGAGACCGCATCAGGCGCGTCCGCCTGGAGCAGGGAGACGGAGCACCCGGTACAGGATTGGGCCTGGAGATAGATCAGCTTGGGCACGGATCCGGGATCAAGGGTTTTCAGGGCGGCTCTGACCGCTGACGGGAGCCCGGCAATGGGAAGGGAGGCACCGAGGCAGGCAGCCAGTTTTAAAAAGTCTCGTCTGTTTATCATGGGTTTTTCCCTCCGAAGCTACGCGTATAACATGAGCCTGTGGAATTTTGTGTAATATCAGTGAACTGCACAGGCCAGGCAGGGATCAAAAGAATGCACAATCCGGCTGACCTCGATTTGCTGCGCAGGATCTTCAACCCTGGTGCCGATGAGGGCGGACTCCAAAGCGCCGGGTGTGCCCTTGTCATCTCTGGGAGAACAGTTCCATGTAGTCGGCACCACACATTCATAATGGTCGATCTTATGGTTTTTGATCCGGATATAATGAAGCAGAGCCCCCCTTGATGCTTCGGTAAGGCCGAACCCTTCTCCGGCTTCCGGTATTTTTATCTCAGGTATAAACGGCGCTGACGGATTGATTTGTTCGGTCTGGTCCAGAAGGAAATCCGCAATGACCACGGCAGATACAGCGCGGCACAGGTGCCGGCCCAGGACCGAATTAAGTTGTTCCGGCCGAATGTCCGCTATTCCGGCGAACCGATCCAACAGCTGCTTGACGGTTTTATTGCCGCCCTGTAAATAATCCACCAGTATTCTTGCCGTTGGTCCGACTTCCAGCATATGCCCGCCATACCGGGGCGCCTTTACCCAGGAGTAGGCGCCTTTTTTATGGGGGGCCGGTGTCAGGCTGCCCTGGGCGACCTTCCGTCCGGACGGGGAGCTGTATTTGGCAAATTTAACATCTTCAGTAATGGCATCTGATTTTACCGTTTCAACTTTCCCGTCAAGAAGCACGCCGGGGGACAGGAGCCTGGAACTGTCCGGTTCCGGCCCAAAGGGAAGCAGGCCGTAGGACATGAAACCGCCCTTGCTTTGGCCGATATTCCAGTATTCCGGGAATGCACCGGCAACCGCCAGAAGATCGGGCAAATACTTATGATGGATAAAATGCCTAACGTCACGGATCAGTGCCTGATAAGACACTATGGCGTCAATGTCGGGCGGCCGGGTGCAGCCGCCGGGAAAAATTCCCGTGGCATGGGGAAACCTGCCGCCAAAAATGGCAGAGGCCCGGTTGGCTTTTTTCTGGATTTCAAGGGATTCCACATAATGCTTTAAAGCCGTGATATTGATGTCCGTATCCGTTATATAGGTACCGGACAGCCGGGGCAGAAAAGGCGCTGCCGGGTGGGGTTCTTTGCTGCCCAGCGCGTGGTTGACCCAGTCTCTCAAGTGGGACAGGTCAGGGTCTTTGCCGGTATAGCCGGTAACAGCGGTCACATCGATAAAATCAAGGGCCGAGAGCTGATAAAAGTGCAAAAGATAATCGTATAAATGGTTGGCGCCCTGGATAAGGTTGTGAAGAATTCTGCCGTTGGGCGGTGTCTTGAGCCGGTAGGCGGCTTCCTGGGCATAAGAAGAGGCAATGGCATGGGCATACGGACATACGCCGCAGATCCTCTGGGTAATCTGCTGGGAGTCAAGCGGGTCACGTCCCAGAAGGAAAACTTCAAACCCTCTGAACATTTCCCCCATGCTTTTTGCATCAATGATGATATTGTTTTCCACTGTTGTATGAATATTGAGGTGGCCCTCAAGCCGGGTGACAGGCCCTATATCGATTTTCATGCTGTTCCTCTTTGGGTTAGAGCTGTCCGTTTGTGTTTGCCTGGTGTGACGGCAATCAAAAAATTATCCAATTTAAGGTGTCGGGCGGGATATTATCAATAACCGGCGATAATTGTAGTAAGCGTTTTTCGGTTCGTCAACCTAATAAATCCAAAACAGATAGGCGACACAGACAAGTTGCATGTATCTGGCAACTTACTCAAGGCCATCAAATTCGGCAATTTTGAACTGTCCGGCATCGGCCTTGCCGGTGTGCTTGGCGTTCTGCTCAATGTGGTGCTGCCAAGACTTAAAGCATAAAGATTGATTTTCGTTCAGCGCTAACACAATTTTAGTAATTTACTGATATACATACAACACTATTTTGACTCAAAGCATAACTGAAATAACATATGATTGTTAAAGGAGCGCCGGAATACGAATGCAATCGAATACAGATGTAGAGGGAACCCATTTAGAAGAAACCATTGATTTGACCACCACCAATCGCTATATCAACAGGGAACTTTCCTGGCTCCAGTTCAACCGCAGGGTTCTTGAAGAGGCCCTTAACCCCAACCACCCCCTGATGGAGCGTGTTCGTTTTCTGTCCATTTCCGCCTCCAATCTGGACGAATTTTTCATGGTCCGGGTGGCAGGCCTCAAAGCCCAGGTAAACAAAGGCGCAACAAGTGCGAGCCCGGACAATATGACCCCGTCGGAACAGCTTAAGGCCATAGAAGAAGCCGTCATCCAGCTCAACGACATCTCCAGGGACTGCATCAGGGGACTGACCAGTGATCTGGAGGCCGCCAATGTTTTTGTGGTCAAACCCGAACAGCTTAACATGGCGGACCGGGAAAACCTGCTCATAGAATTCCAGACAAAACTGTTCCCCGTGCTCAGCCCCATTGCTGTGGACCCTGTCCATCCTTTTCCCTTTATTCCCAACCTGGGCCATGGCATGATTATGGATCTTATAGATGAAGAGAGCGGGGATGCCATGTTCGCCCTTTTAATCCTTCCTTCCCAGCTCAAACGTTACATAAGGATGCCCGGCAAGTCCATCCGCTTTATCCGTCTGGTATCGGTAATCAGCATGTTCTATGATCACCTGTTCCCCGGATACCGGTTGACAGGATCAGGGGTTTTTCAGTTAATCCGCGATTCAGAACTTGAAATTGATGAAGCAGCTGAAGATCTTGTACGCACCTTCCAATCCGCCTTGAACCGCCGCCGCCGGGGCAATGTAATCCGCCTGCGGGTGGATACCGGCATGCCGGACAATTTAACCACATTTATCACGAATCAATTTGAGATGAACCCAGAAGATGTGTTCAAATCAGATCATGTGGAGCTGTCCGCCATCAAGGAACTGATCTGCGATGACCGCCCGGATCTGGTGTTTAAAAAATACCATGCCAGGTTCCCGGAACGCATCCGGGATTTTGGCGGGGACTGTTTTGAGGCCATTTTAAAAAAGGATATTATTGTTCACCACCCCTATGAAAGCTTTGATGTCGTGGTCCAGTTCATCCGCCAGGCCAGCCAGGACAGCAACGTGGTCTCCATCAAGCAGACGCTTTACCGCACCAGCAAGGATTCTCCCATTGTCCAGGCCCTGGTGGAAGCGGCAGAGGCGGGAATAAATGTTACTGCCATGGTTGAGCTTAAGGCGCGGTTTAATGAAGAGGCCAACATTGAACTGGCTAGAAAGCTGGAACTTGCCGGAGCCCAGGTAGTTTACGGTATCATTGACCTGAAGACCCACGCCAAGCTCTCCCTGGTGGTGCGCAGGGAAGACGGCAAGTTTACATCCTATGCCCACCTTGGCACGGGCAACTATCATCCCATCACAGCCAAAATTTACACAGATCTCTCCTTTTTCACCCATGACCCGAAAATCTGCTCTGAGGTGATGCAGATTTTCAACTATATGACCGGATATGCAAAGCCGGCCAACCTTGAAATCCTGGACATTGCGCCCCTGACCCTGCGCAAACGCATCATTGAAAATATTCAAAGAGAAATCGAATTTGCCGAACAGGGAAAACCTGCCCATATCTGGGCAAAAATGAATTCCCTTGTAGATCCCGAAATCATTGATACCCTTTACCAGGCATCCCAGGCAGGGGTTGGTGTGGACCTTGTCATCCGGGGCATCTGCTGCCTGCGGCCGGGCATCCCCGGCGTCAGCGAAAACATACGGGTAAAATCCATTGTGGGACGGTTTCTGGAACACTCCAGGATTGCCTGCTTTGGCAACGGTCATGAACTGCCTTCCCCCCATGCCAAGGTGTATATATCCTCAGCAGACTGGATGCCCAGAAACCTTGACCGGCGCATTGAAACCCTGGTGCCCATCCTCACCCCCACGGTCCACCGCCAGATTCTGGACCAGATTATGGTGGCCAATTTAAGGGATAATGAACAAAGCTGGACCCTGAATAGTGACGGCACCTACACCCGAACCGTCCCGGGCAAAGAGCCATTTAATGCCCATAACTTCTTTATGACCAACCCCAGCCTGTCGGGCCGGGGGTCGGCCCTGCGTCCGGAATTGCTGAAAACCCGGCAGAAACGGTTCCACAAGGCCGGGAAAAAGGCAAAAAAACCTTGATTTAAAAACAATGGGCGGGGTAACCTATGGTCCTGTCCTGATGTTCAGTTGGCCGTATTATGACCTGATACTTGTTTTTAACTGCTTTATTCTGTATCAGATGGGATCCTTTTGCATTCAGATACACCGGCACCTTTCGATCAATCGGCTTTGGAAAAATCCAGCTTGTTATGTTAACCTTTATCCTGTAGAAAATTATCCAAGTCAGAGTGAAAAGGAAAACGGTTTAACTCCCCCAACGATGCCGCAATGCGATCTGACGGGACGCTCTGGTTCACAGATCCCCCGTGGGGGCTGGAGAGCCCTCCGGAGATTCCCGGTCATTGGGTTTATAAACTTGATCCAGAAAACGGTAGGATTGAAGCTGTCATCAGGGGGCTTGCCATGCCCAACGGTATTGTCTTTTCACCGGATGAAACCCGGCTTTATGTCGCCGATACAGGGGGGAGACAAAAGAAACCCGGATGCCAAAACCCACGATTTGGCGCCTGGCATTCACTGCTTTGAGGTGAACACTGACGGCAGCCTCGGGAAAAAATTTTTTCGGACGAATGAAGGAAGTGATGGGATGGCGGTCGATGTTCAAGGCAATATTTATACGACACCGCTGGAGAATAAGGTACTTGTTATCGATTCGGAAGGGAAAGAAGTTGCAGAGATCGCAGTGCCAGAGCCCCCCGCTAACGTCTGCTTTGGCGGTGATGATTACAGAACACTGTTCATTACCGCCCGCACATCGCTATACAGTGTTCGAGTAAAATATCCCGGCGCGGCAAGGCCTGTGGGTGCCCAGTGAGCTGAGGAATTAGATCGTTGGGCACCACGTTGAGCAGGTGATATGATGAAATAATAGGAGAGACAGCGACGACGATTGGACTCAGCGCAACCCCAGCTTCTTGAGGTGGAAGCGCAGGGTACTGGGATGCATGTCGAGCAGGCGGGCCGCGCCGCGCGGGCCGTCAATCCGGCCGCCGGTCAGTGTCAATACCCGGCTGAGATGGGCTTTTATCGTTTCCCGAAGCGTCAGCACTTCCGTGGACGATGGGCTTTCCCCTTTAAGGAACGATTTGCGGTCCGGATCACATGGGGTGAGATCGGGAATCCGCAACGTTTCCGAGCGATTGGTAATCAAAGCACGTTCAATGATGTTCTGCAGCTCACGGACATTCCCCGGCCAGTCGTAGTCGAGCAGTTTCTGGATCTCTTCCAGGCTGACGCCGGGAGCCGGGCGCAGGTTCATTTCGCCGGCCTTACGTTCGATAAAATAGCGCATCAGCAGCGGGATATCCTGTTTGCGGTCGCGCAGCGGCGGGAGATGAATCGAGAAAACATTGAGCCGGAAGAACAGATCCTGCCGAAACTGTCCGTCGTGAACCCGTTGTGCAAGGTCGCGGTGAGTCGCTGCAATAATACGGACATCGGCCTGAATCGTCCGGTCTCCTCCCACACGCTCGAACTCCTTTTCCTGTAAAACCCGCAGCAGTTTGACCTGTGCCTCAGGGGAAAGTTCCGCGATCTCATCAAGAAAAATTGTACCGCCCGAGGCACGTTCAAATCGTCCCCGCCGGGTGTCAAAAGCCCCTGTAAACGCACCCTTTTCGTGCCCGAACAATTCGTTGTCAAGCAGGGTTTCCGGAATGGCCCCGCATTGAACGCGGATCATCGGCCCGTTGCCCCGGGGAGAATAGAGATGAATAGCGTTGGCAATGACCTCCTTGCCGGTTCCGGTTTCACCCAGCAGCAAGACAGGGCTTAATTGTGGCGCCACTTGCCGTACCTGCTCCATAACCCGTTTCATCCCGAAGTCCGCACCGATTACCTGACTGCCGGATTGATCCCCTATTTCTCTCATCAACGCCCGGTTGTCTTCCCGAAGCAGATTCTTGAGCCGTTCGAGTTCTATAAAACGCCGGGCATTGCTCATGGCGATGGCCAATGGTCTCTCAACGGAACGAATCAGTAAACAATGTTCCTTTGTGAAACGGTCGTTGCCCTTGGCTGTTATCATAAGAATTCCAAAAAAAAATCCATCAATGAGCAACTTGAGAATAAGAACGGAATGATGTGCCAGGTCGGTAAGTAATTTGGAGATGCCCATCAACTGCAGGGCATTTCCCTCAGGCTGTTTAAAAAGGGTCACGATCTCTTCATTCTTTTCTTGATGAATCAGCCATTGGCAGAAATTTTCATCCATCGACAGGGCAACAGTGTCGTTAATGTTTAACGTATTACCTAACGTATCGACTTCCGCAACAATCTGAAACGCGGTTTTTTCCTGATTAAAACAATAAAAGCCCATGGTGTCGATGGGAATAAACTTTTTGAGATAATTGAGCGTGGAAAGTAAGGCATCGTTCGGGGAAAGATTCCCGGTAATCCGGACAGTTACTTCACGGAAAAATTCATCGGAAAGTTTGATTTCTTTAGATTTCATTTCCTTAATATACTGAGGAATACTCAATATATCAAGAGCAAAATCCGTTATAAATTGAGGGTGATGTTTTTTTATTCCTTAAAACGATAATCTTATGATTGGTCCAATTTCTGCAGAGAATATTTCAGAACACTGACTAATGTACTTGATTATAAAAAAGTGAAAGGAGGCGGTTGATGAAATGGATGGAAATGATCAAGGTTTTGCGGCCTCCGAAAAGTAACGTAATCGAAGACGAGGATTTGCTTCCTCGTCTTAAACGTTCTTTAGACGGGTTTATCCAAAATTCATCGCTTTGCGGGTATCTTGTGGTTGAAGATGCCATGTATCAATATGATCTCACTGTCCTGTTGTTCTGGGAAGGGCAAATGCCAATGCAGAGCGTTGAAGGCTGGCAGATAAAAGAATTTTTAGAGACACAGGGAATTGTCGACCACGCGGTCTGGAAAAGCAGACTGCACTGTTTTACAAAATCTGGAGAATCGGAAAAATGAGCGAAACGCAAGAACATTTAGCGGAGTCGGCCCATGCCGCAGAATCGTTGGGCGGGAAGGAAAGAAGTATGCCGGAAAAAAACAAGAATCTGCGCGCCGGAGGCTTTTCCCGGTGGGCTTTTGTAATTGTAGCGGTGCTGATAGTTTTGTGCCTGCATGTTCCATCTAATCAAAAAGTTGCTGTAGCGGCGGCTCCCGCCGCAGCGGCTGGAACTCCGAAGGTCGTAGTGGAGACGGTTGAATCCGGCCCCGCATCCCCGCCCCTTGAATTCATAGGGCATATTGAGGCGATTCAGTCCGTCGATCTTCGTGCTGAAGTCGTCGGTCGGATTGATACTGTGCACTTTGAAGAAGGTGCTATGGTTAAAGTGGGCGATCTGCTTTTCACGATCCGGCAGCCCCCCTACCGGGCCCGGATGAACGCGGCCAAAGCCTCGTTGGCCAAAGCAAAGGCGGATCTGATGCGGGCGGAAAAACTTTTGAGCCGACTGACATCCGCCGACCCGCGCAGCGTGGTTCAGACCGATCTCGACACTGCGGAAAGTGCGGTATTGCAAGGACGGGCCATCGTTCAGCAGGCCCGGGCCGAGCTGGAACTGGCGGAGATTGATCTGGAATATACGGAAATCCGCGCGCCCATCAGCGGCAAGATCGGAAAAGCGCTGTTCACCAAGGGCAATTATGTCGGTCCCGCAACCGGTACGCTGGCGCAGTTGGTGCAAATGAATCCCGTGCGGGTGGTTTATTCCATGTCCGACCGCGAGTATCTTCAACAGCTCAAATCAACACTACGGAATCAATCCGCCCAGGTTGAGCTGGGATTGAAACTTCCTGACGGGACGGCATATTCCGGCAGGGGGGTCCGGGACTTTGTCAACAACAGTATGGATACAGGCACCGGTACGATTGCGCTTTGGGATAAATATATCAATCCGGATGGGATACTTGTTCCCGGTACGTATGTGACAGCAATTATAACAGGGCGGCAGACGGCTACAGCCGCCTTGATTCCCCAGGAGGCCGTGTTGAGCGACGATCAGGGTTATTTCACTTATACTGTCAATAAAGAAAATATAGTGGATAAAAGACGACTGGAACTCGGCGGCACCATTGGCGACCGTTTTTCCGTTCAGGCCGGACTGGAACCTGGTGAAAATGTGGTGGTGAAAGGTATTCAGCGTATTGGACACGCCGGACAGCAGGTTCATGCGGTGGTTGTTTCATCAACTAAGAAGGAGTAAATTACATGCTTGCACGTTTTTTTGTTGAACATCCCCGCTTTGCGCTGGTTGTCTCCCTAGTGATTTCGCTGATAGGTCTGTTTGCACTGCTTTCCCTGCCGGTGGCGCAATACCCGGAAATTGTGCCGCCGGAGGTCAAAGTGGAAGCGACCTATCCCGGAGCGGGTGCGCAGATTCTGGCGGACACGGTGGCCGCGCCTATGGAGGAAGAGATCAATGGTGTGGACGATATGCTCTACATGTCGTCCAAGAGCGATGACACCGGTAATTATGAGCTGACGGTCACCTTTGCCGTGGGAACAGACCGGAACATAGCCCAGGTCAATGTTCAGAACCGGATTCAGCAGGCCCAGGGCAAGCTGCCCGACGAGGTCATCCGGGAGGGAATTGCCGTAAGTTCGACCGGTTCTTCCCTGCTGGGACTGATTGAATTTACTTCCCCTAAGGGTACGCTGGATGATGTGGATATCGGCAATTTTCTGGATGCTTATGTTAAAAACCCGTTGAAACGAATTAACGGAATCGGCACGGCTGAGATAATGTCCCCGCAATACAGTATGCGGGTCTGGATGGATTCGGACCGGCTCACCGCCATGAACATCAGTCCGGATGACGTCGCCGCGGCAATTCAGGCGCAGAACATCCAGCCGGCCATTGGCTCCATCGGCGGAGCGCCTTCTGAAGGAAACATCAAGCTGACCTACACCCTGCAGGCCAAAGGCCGGTTGAATAAACCGGAAGACTTTGAGAACATCGTTGTACGAACCAACGCACAGGGAGGCCTGGTGCGGCTGCGGGATGTCGGGCGGGTCGAAATCGGCAGGGATTTTGCCGTTCTGGAAGGATGGCATAATGGCGATGACCGAGCGGTTCTGATCCGGCTTGCACAGACGCCGGGAACCAATGCCATCGAGGCCATGGATGCCGTCCGTGCCGAGCTCAAGCGCTTGGAACGCTTTTATCCCGATGATATGGAAGGTGTTGTCCGGCTTGATACCACGAGGTTTGTCCGGGCCACGATTCATGAAGTAATTATAACACTTATCACAACATTTGTTCTGGTGGTGCTGGTCTGCTACATATTTCTGCAGAGCTGGCGTGCCACGCTGGTGCCGACGCTGGCCATTCCGGTCTCCCTGCTGGGCGCGTTCATTGTGGTCGCTGCAATGGGATACACATTAAATCTTATGACACTGTTTGCGCTGATTCTGGTAACCGGTACAGTGGTGGATAACGCGATCGTCGTCGTCGAGCGGGTGATTTTTCTGATGCAGGAAGAGGCCCTTGACCGCAAAAGCGCCACTATCAAGGCAATGAAACAGGTCGGCGGCGCGGTCATTGCCGGAACCTTTGTTCTGATGGCCATATTCGTTCCCGTGGCGCTGGTTCCCGGTATGACCGGTCTGATTTACCGCCAGTTTGCGGTCACGATTTCAGCAGCCATCGCATTTTCCCTTCTGGTGGCGTTCACGTTGAGCCCTGCAATTTGCGCCATGATCATGAAGGTTCCGGAGGTTCCGCGGCGCGGGCCCCTGGCCTGGTTCAACTGGGGGCTGGACCGCAGCCGTTCCGGTTATCTTTCGATCACATCGATGCTGGCCCGGCGTATGGGGTTGACAGCGTTGCTTCTGCTGCTGGTTTGTATTGCCGCGGAACAACTTGGCACCCATCTGCCGGGAGCTTTTATTCCCAATGAAGATCAGGGCTATATTTATATGGATGTGCGCCTGCCGGAAGGCGCCCCGATACTTCGTACCCGGGATGTTGTGCGTGATTTTTCCAGGACTATCTCCAAAATGCCAGGTGTGGAAGCTGTCGGTTCGGCCTGTGGATACAGTATGATAGGCGGCCGCAGCGAAAACAGTGCGTTTATTGCCGTGGTGTTTATCCCCTGGGATCAGCGTAAAGACCCGGATCAGCACCTGGATGCAATCGTCAACAAGATTCGAAATCTTGCTGCCACGATCCCTGATGCCGCCATTGATGTGTTTCCGCCCCCGGCCATTGTCGGACTGGGCACGGCAGGAGGGCAGGATTTCCGCCTGCAGGCCATGACGGACACTGATCCCCAGAAACTGCAGCGTGCACTGCAGCAGGTGCTGCCGGAATTCAACCGGTCGGACATGATCCAGAGCGCCTTCAGTACCTATACTGCGGACACTCCCCACCTTTTTCTGGATGTGGATAGAGAAAAAGCATTGCTGATGGATGTTCCAGTGGCCAATATATTCAGCGCCCTGCAGATTTATTTCGGCAAGGCCTATATCAACGACATCAATATCGGCAGCCAGGTGAAACAGGTGTTGATCCGTGCCGACAATGAATTCCGCGCCGAGGTAAATGACATAAAAAAACTGTACGTCAAAAGCAATTCCGGCAAAATGGTTTCCATGGCCGCTCTGGTCACGATCCGTCCGACACTCAAGCCCAGAACGGTAAACCGCTACAACCTTTTCCCCAGTGCGGACGTCACTGCCCAAGGGGCGCCGGGAATCAGTTCCGGACAGGTGATGGAGGCAATGGAGCAAATATCTGACGGGACTTTGCCGGACGGTTATGCCTATGAGTGGTCCAGTATGAGTTTTCAGGAAAAACAGACGGGAAACCAGATTATCTATCTTATGGCGGCTGCGCTGCTGTTTGCCTATCTGTTTCTGGTTGCCCAGTATGAAAGCTGGATGATTCCGCTGCCGGTAATTTTATCTCTGTCTGTTGCTGCGCTTGGTTCGATGGTGGGTCTGGCTGTCCGCGGCCTGCCGCTGAGTATCTATGCCCAGCTCGGCCTGCTCATCGTGGTGGGGCTTGCCAGTAAGAACGCGATTCTGATCGTTGAATTTGCCAAAGAAGAGCGGGAGTCCGGGAAAGGGATTCTGGAGTCTGCCATTGTCGGAGGCCGAGAGCGCTTCCGCGCTGTGCTGATGACCGCCTTTACCTGTATTTTGGGGATATTTCCCATGATGCTGGCTTCCTCCAGCGCCGGAGCCAAAAGCCGTGTCGCGGTGGGAACCACCGTCTGTGTCGGCATGTTCATTGCCACGGTTTTCGGAATCATTATGATTCCGGCTCTGTATGTTTTATTTCAGACAATGCGGGAAAAAATCAAGACCCGTTTAAATCCCATGAAACATCGACCTTCCGAAGGAACAACTAAATGAGAAAACGTATTTTGGGGGTGGGGGTGTTGTTGCTCCTGCTCACGCTGAACGGATGCCTGACCGTCGGCCCGGACTACCATGCGCCGAAACTGCCGGAGACCGGCGTACGGTCAACAAGGGAATTATATACGGCAGGGGTCGAGCGCTGGTGGACCACGCTGAAGGATCCGGAACTTACGGTGCTGGTGGAAGAGACCCTGCAAAACAACTTTGATCTGAAATCGGCAGTGGCTGCCGTACGCGCGGCCCGCGCCCGGCTGGGTATTGAAAGAGCGGCTCTCGGCCCGCAGCTGGATGCGTCCGGTAATTATACGCGCAACAAAAGCAGTGACGACGTAAACCGGACCGGGGAATATGATCTGTATCATACGGGATTTGATGCCTCCTGGGAAATTGACCTGTTCGGCGGCACCCGCCGGTCCGTTGAGGCTGCGGTTGCCAGTCTGGAAGCCCAGGACGCCAACCGTG
>NZ_JBFXHE010000014.1:0-28568 GCF_050177295.1 Desulfobacter sp. | reverse complement strand
GTTCGACTTGCATGTGTTAAGCACGCCGCCAGCGTTCATTCTGAGCCAGGATCAAACTCTCCAGTTATAATCCTTTACTAAAACTTTTTAAGGTCTGCGCTTTAAGCTGTTAAGCCCCAAGCGCATTATCATTGACCCGCTCTTTTCTTTTTCACTGACCAATTTTCAAAGATCAAAATTCTTTTCAAAACCTCAAATTAACATAACTTGAGAAAAATATATAAAAACAAAATCATTGTCAACTGTTTTTTTATTTTTAATATTACAGCAACACAAGTCCGGACGGCAGGCGTTCTCCAAACTGCATATTTTTTTCTTTCATGCCCATATCTGTCCGCTCTCTAACCTGGCGAATATACGCTAAATCTCCCCCCCGTCCCCCAAGCCAGGTAATGATTTCTTCCTGAACATCAGCAGCCAGATCACGGGTCCGGTCACCGGTCTTTCGTGCCAATGCAGCAATCAAACTATCCACCGGATCATCCTGGATCCATTCTTTTTTCATAAGCTGATGTATCCACCGGGTGACTTCAGCAGCAGGTACAACCCTGTCTTGGGACCCGTAAAGCAATTGCCGTGCACCCAACCTTGACAGGGACCATAAATGTCTGCCCATTTTTTTTCCGGGCCTAATCACTTTGATCAATGCCTTTGCCAGGACAACTTTATCTTTTACAAGCAAACGCTCCATGTTTGCACAGGTCATCCACAGCTCTGTTAGCTCCTGAGGAGTCATTTTTTGTTTTCCAGGTTTAATCAAAAGCCCTGATGTATCCTGAAAAAACTGACGCTGCTGACCAGCCTTTAGTCCGCCGGCAATACGGCGGATAAATATCCACCATTCCAGGTTATTTTGCGGAGTATTATCAAAAGTCAGCCGTTTTAAATATATTGTCCACAATTTCCTGATCCGCTCTTGATCAAATGCATCGCCAAAGCCGGGGCGCATACAGAATCCGGTCAAATTCAACCACCGTGACTCATGGGCGGCGGACAGCGTACGCACCTGGGAAATTTCAATAAGTTTGTCTGCAAGCTGCCGCAAAAAAGACAAGGGCCAATTTGCTTTGCCCTGGGCTACCAATTTTTCAACGGATTTGACAATGCTATTTAACAACGCGTCATCACTTTCTTTAGAAAATGCCTGTTCTATCAGATTACCGGCATCATTAATCAGCGCGTCATCATAGACTTCACTTTCAGGGGCCGCTGATACCTCAGATACATTTCTTAACTGAAACTGCAATTTCCATTGATGATCACTGACAGCAGACCGGCAAAACATCACAAGGCTGCCCATTTCGGTATATTCAGCCCCCATGGTGACAGGCAACTGCTTTTTTTCCGCTTTTTTCCCGAATTTTATGATGGTCTGCAAGGGTGCCATTGCAGACAGAGACTCATCTACCCGGATTACGTTCCCGGCCACATCACCTGATCTAAAACTGGAACTGTAAACATCAAAGGATACAGGTTGGTTTGTCCGCACCTCAAAAGACAAATTTGTTAAATCTATTACAGATCCCTCATCAAGCCCCCGTTCCACCAGGCAGACAGCCTGTTTTGCCTCGCCTTGATCCGTTGCAATGCCGAGATAATAGCTTCTGGGGCTTCCACTGCCCACCCGGACGCCAATGCCTTGTTTTACCAACCCGTAATATGAAGCACCTATTCCTACTGCAAGTTCAGGACGATCATTATCAAGAATTATTGGCTTTTCAGGAACTGGCGTTTTAAACCATTTTCGAATGGCTTCTTTTATCCTGGACTGCACGAGAACAGGCTTAAGCGTTCCGCCGTTAAACAAGATAAAATCAGGCATGGGAGAATCTTTTCCCAGTATATCCTTGACTGTATGCTTATGTTTTTCCAGAAAATTTATAATATGTTTGGTGACTGAAGATTCTTTTTCAAAGGGCAGACCGAAATCCGCAATCTGCTTTCCGGCTTCATTCTCTACAAATTGAGTTGTGGTAACGTCGGCAAAAAACTTGTCGCATAATACGCTTTCCACATCACTCTTGGTCAGATCCGCAGACAAGGTCCCGGCAATCAGGGCACGCCCTTCTCCTTTCAAGGTAATCCGGACCGAGTTCTCCCTCTGCTCAAGAATCTTTTCTTTGGCTTCACGGCACCTGTGACAAAGGGTTTTCCACTTATCCGGGCTTATGGAATCTTTAGATTGGAACTTATTCTCAACAATTTTTGCAAGCGCAAGGTCGATATTGTCTCCACCCAGAATCAAATGATCCCCAACCGCCACCCGTTCAAACCGGGGGGATCCATCAGTCGTTTTCAAAGTAATCAGGCTAAAGTCGGTTGTGCCGCCACCCACATCACACACCAGAATCAGTTCGCCTTCCCCAACTTGGGTATGCCAGTCTGATTCATGACGGATAAGCCAGCTGTAGAAAGCGGCCAGGGGCTCTTCCAGAAGTGTTACAGAATTTCCAAATCCGGCTGTTTTCACCGCTTCCATGGTGAGGTCCCGTGCCTCTTCGTTAAAGGAGGCAGGAACAGTGATAACCACAAACTGATTCTCAAGGAACCTGTCTTCATCTTTCACAAAATGATTCCAGGCACTTCTGATATGCGCCAGATATTCGGCTGTGGCAGTGACTGGAGAAACTTTTTCACCTGCCCGGGAACCCCAGGGCAGAATTTTTGCGTGCCGATCCACACCCGGGTTGCATAGCCAGCTTTTTGCTGAAGAAACCAGCCGGGAAGGAATTTTGGAGCCGTGGTCCCTTGCAAAACTGCCCACAAAAAGGTCTTCCCTTTTTGTCCAGGGATGTTTGAGCACCTCTTTTGAAATATCGTACTCTCCCGGAATATATAAAAAAGAGGGCAGAACAAAAATTTTTGTCAGTTCCCCAAGACCCGTAAGCTGGGGAATGTTAAACGCTTTAATAACCGAATCTTTATCAGGGGTTTGCCGTGTTTCTTCAATTGTTTTTTTCAGTGCCGCCATATCCACATAGGAAACTGCTGAATTGGTCGTACCCAGATCAATTCCAATGACATACTGTTTATCCAGAAAATCCAAATCACCCCCTGATTACAGCTATTTTATCTCTATTTCTGCCGGTGTAATAATGCCTGAATCCTGAATATCAGACAGTTTGGGCACATCTTTTTTTCCGGCACGCCACCCTGGATGCCGGATCACGCCATTGAACGGCGGGTGCCCTGAAACATTGCCCACAAGGTTGATGGCATCAATATCAAACCCCTCTTCAATGGTGATTTCATCACCGTCTTCGCCCTGGACAACAGGTTTGGGATCTATATATTTTTTAACGGCCTTTTTGCAATCCTCCTGGATGCTTCTGACGGCTGCACCAATCTGACTGTCTTCATAAACACTTAAATCCTCATCAAAAAAATCCAACAGCCGGCCTTCACGCTGAAGAATAGACAGGGTATGGAGGAAAAGCCGCTGTTTCCGCTCCCGTTCAATTTTCTGATCAATGAAATCCTTTTTCCCCGACGTGGAAGATTCCTGCACCGTTGGATCTGGCGTGGCTTTTTTTCCAAGACCGGCAGTAAAAAAAGTCACCAATAACCAGAACGCCATACCCGCCAAAAGGAAAAAGCACATAATGCACGGCAGCACCCATTGAAAAAACCTCACGCCCTGTAATAAAGACAGGACAACAGGCAGGTTACCGGCAAGAAAAGCCTGCCCCGAATCCAAAGGATAGGATCCGGCAAGCCATTGACCTGTATAATAAAGGCTTCCGGCCAAAAGTCCGCCGATCACGGCCATCCCCCCCATTATTATCCAAAACGATTTTCTTCGGTATTGTTTATACATTGTTCCCCGCCTTGTATTTTCAATTGGTTCAACCCCAAATAAAGACTACCATGCTGAAAATCCAGCATGGTAGTCAATGATAATACAAAATTAATGGTCCGCAAGTAAAGGCTTGTACTTGGGAATCAAGATTTAATTGTGTTTAGCGTACCTCGTAAGCGGCCTCACGTATCCTTAACGCAGATTTGATCTTTATTCGCTTCAAACATTTTAGGTCCGATTCCCTTTACCTTCATAATATCTTCTATAGTCATAAAGGGCGTAGTTTTACGAAATTCGATGATCCTGTCAGCAATGGCATCGCCAACATATTTCAATGTTGTCAGCTGTTCTTTAGGCGCGGTATTAATGTTCATCTTCTTTGCGTCAGCCATTGCCGGCAGCGTACAGAGGGTCACCATCACACAAACCAGAATACAAAGACTTCTTCTTAACTTTGTTTCCATACTTCCTCCATGTTATATAATTGGTAATAAAAGTCTGCACATTTAACTTACAGACGCTGGACGCATTTCCGATCAATATGAAAAAAGAAAATGGCCGTTGAACAAAACAAATATTAGAAGTATCAGATCGAAAAGCAGCTGAATCAATTCAACAACAAGATATTTAATTAACTTAATAAAAGCCTAATAAAATATCAATAATTTTTTTGCCTTTGTGGGAGTTAAACAGAAACAAATAAAATTATTCCCTTACGCAATGGAAACTCCCTGGAATTTAACCACTGAAGACAACCGTTAGTTGTGCACGGCGCTGGAAGGTTTTCTTTGATGACTGCATTTTGGCTGCAAACCGGTGCTCTCCTGTTGAACCGATTTTAAAAATATCCGATTTCAGGCCGTTTTTCACCATTTCATGAACAACGTTGGCTGCCCGGGATGCACCTAACTCCAGGTTGGATGGGTATTTACTGGTATGGATAGGGTCAGGGTCTGCATATCCGTTGACATAAACTTTAACGTCATAGGGTTGAAGGAACAGTGCCAGTTTCTTTAAAAAGGATTTGTATTCCTTGGCCAGGGCCGCGCTGCCGGAAGAAAAGAGGATCGGCAACGTGTTGTTAATCTTTGCGCAGCTGCCGTCTGCATCCATGACCTCTACCCAGTCTTCAAGGCCGGCCTTTCTAACGGCCTGTTCAATATCGGGAAGTTTCGCCTGCACATTGGTTTTGTCAGGTACTTCTCCCCTGTCTATCCTACCCGGCGTGGACGAGAGTCGAATCTGAGCTGCTTTCTTTTCCCGGGCTTTTTTCATGTCATAGACTTTCTTGTACTTTGAAACGACGTTGGCAAGATGCTTTTTTTGAGTCTCAAGCCGGGAAATTTTTTTCTCTTTCAATCCCGCAGAGTTCTGGAGCACCTGAGGCACATGTCTTCCGGAATCAGCTATGCGGTTTATTTTGACGATAAGCCAGTCAAGATCTTTCTGAGTATCATGAATTTGTTCATTTAAAACGCCCTCCTGGGTCCGGTAGTCTCCGAGGACGCCCTCAAGTTCTATAATTGAATACGTTTCAGGATCAAGCTTAAGTGTTTGATACGCGCCAGTTGCAATATTGGCATAATAAAGAAGTATGATATACAAAGGTATCAGGACAAACAGCACCCTGCTTGGGAATGTCGGTGTCAAAGGAATAGTTCCCATGTGGCCCCCTGTCAGTATTCTGTTAATTTGAATACCCCCCAAAGCCTTGGCGGGCACAACAAAAAATGTAAGATAAATCTTGGGCGCCGCAGGCGCTTCGCCCTCTTGTATCTTGTTTCTTGCCTGCTTAACATCATCAGCCTTTATCTGCAAGACCCACAGGCCACCATACCATACCTTTTTTCGAAAAATTAATTCTCAATCTTAACCGGGCAAGGGTGATGCCATATTCCCCATGGGTAATATCCATTACTTCGGTTCCCCGTAACCAGGATTGCGTATGAACCTGGATTGTATCCTGATTAACGGTTCCACGCCCCGCTCGCATATACGCATCCACATAAACGCCACGAACTTTTTCAACCAGCTGCCGGTATCCATCCGCAACAGCAGCACGTTCCGCCATGAGTATCGCTTCTCCTTTTGTTAATGCATTTTCAGGCTCAAGCCCCTTGCCCGTCACCTGAAACGTGACAATTTTTTGATTAACCGTATTGTCTGCAGAAGAATCCAGAACGCCTCCCGGCCCTCCCTTAGAAGAAGTAATATTAATACAGCCCCATAAGGATAAAGCAATTAAACATGCCGACAAAGCCAATAGTTTCTTCATAACACCAGATCTCCCCTTTGCGGTTAACAGTTGCAAAATCAACTGTGTCAGCCATTGATTCACATATTGTATTCATGCTAAAAACGAATCGTCAGTTGGGGTTTTAAACTTTAGAAACATCAATGTTTCGACGTTTGCAGTTAAAATAAAGCCGACAACCCACGGTTAAAACGGACAACTCAATGCAATCCAGTTTGAAAACTTATTCAAAAACTTATTCAAAAATTTATTCAAAATTCGTACCTTATCCCATAAAAAAAAGAGGCTGGCTTCTCACGGCAGGAATTCTTTTGGTTTTAATATCCTTAAAACCTCTGTCTGCCGGTCATCTTGAAGGGATTGCCACCTATTACATTCGATTTGATCTTAAAAGTTCCAGCCAGCGAATCACCGACGGAAAACTGACAATGGTGCCGGCACATGAGGATTTCAGAGCGGCAACTTTTTCTTATTTTCCGGTATCCGGCATTATCCCGGCCCTGCCCCAGGAAGCGGCCCAGACCATTGAGGCCAAAGCAAAACAAAATGCATTTATTCAATTGTTAGAGCAAAAGGGGCTAAAATCGGTAAAGACCCTGAACTATGATACCATTATCAGTTATGAAGGCTGTGTTCAGGTGCCTGTTGCCTTATTTATTTCGCCGTATAATGACAAAAACAAAGGATTTCCTTATAAAGCCCGGGTTCTTTTCAGCCCGTTAAGCTTTCCGGATCAGTGGGAATCATTGCGCCGCCGGTTTAAAATCAAAAAATTTCTTGACAATTTTTTCCTCTTCTTTCAATAGTTTTTATTTTAATACCATGAAAAATAAAATTCAATTATATCTTTGCCTGACTATTTTGGGTCTTTTTCTGACCATTTTCACATCGTTGCATGTTTGTGCCCAATCATCGGGTATTATTTTGTCCGATGATCAGGGCAGAACCATTTACGCAAAAAATCCGGATAAACCTTTAATTCCTGCATCAACCTTGAAAATACTGACCAGCCTTGCGGCAATCAGGACCTTCGGTCCGAATTTCCACTTCCAGACATTGGCCTATTACGACAAAACAACATTAAACCTTTACCTGAAAGGATTTGGAGATCCTTTATTTATCTCCGAGGAAATAACCAAGTTTGCGCATCGAATTTCAAGCCATCTTTTCAAACAGGTCTCTGAAGGCCGTTTCTCATCCGCTGTTATCCGAAATATCATTGTGGATCAGACCTATTTTACGCCCCTGATTACAATTCCCGGTGCCGGTTCCTCTGCCAATCCTTATGATGCCACAAATGGGGCGCTATGTGCTAATTTTAACACAATTTTTTTGAAATGGAACAGCCAGAACAAACAATATATTTCTGCTGAAAAGCAAACCCCGTTCCCAGACATTCTGGCACAGCAGATTACTCCCGGATCAAGAAAAACAGACAGGATTCTTCTGTCTTATGAACTTCGGCAGGATTATCCGGGCATACTGATGCACTATTTTTTAAAGGAATCAGGAATAAAAATAACAGGCACTGTCCAGAAAGGTGTATTTGCCGGATCTGATAAAGACTGCATTGTATATACATCTTCCTTTAGTCTGGCAGATATTGTTAAAAAATTGCTCAAATTTTCAAACAACTTTATTGCCAACCAGCTCATGCTGACCATGGGTGCCCGGACATTCGGCCCGCCAGCCACCCTTGAAAAAGGAAGATCTGCACTGAATGCATTTGCAGAAGAAACGCTAGGTTTAAGGGGCGTCTCGATTATTGAGGGCTCAGGCCTGTCCCGGCGCAACCAGGTGACGCCTGCCCAGATGAGGGATATTCTTATTTCATTTATGCCTTGGTATGAATTTCTAAGAAGGGATGGGAATGAATTTTATAAAACCGGTACGCTGTCGGATGTCAGAAGCCGTGCAGGCTTTTTCCTTGGAGAAGATAACCGGCTTTATCCCTTTGTGATCATGCTGAATCAGACCAGCACCGGATATGACACCATCAGGGCTTTGCTGAAGGAAAAGGTTTCAAAGGCCAGCCAGCCATAATTTAACCCCTTGAATGCTCTATATAGGCATAGGCGCTGTGATTATGAATGGATTCAAAATTTTCTGCACTCACGGAAAACCAGGTGATGTTGGGATCTTCGATAAGAGCCTTGGCCACATCCCTTACAATGTCTTCGACAAATTTTGGATTATCGTAAGCTTTTTCCGTGACATATTTTTCATCTGCACGTTTCAGCACGGAATAGATATCGCAGGATGCCGCCTGTTCAACCAGATTGACAATCTCTTCAATCCAGATAAATTTATGAAACCGGGCCGAAACAAGCACCTCTCCCCTCTGATTGTGGGCACCATATTCTGAAATTTCTTTGGAGCAGGGGCATACAGAGGTGATAGGAACCGCCACTTTTAACACGAGGTCTGCTTTTTTCCGGCCATTGGAAGAGCCAATGATCGCGCAATTATAGTCCATCAGACCCTTGGATTGGGTGCAAGGAGATGTTTTTTCGATAAAATAGGGAAAAGAGATTTCAATGTGTGCAGACTTTGCCCCAAGCGAGGTTTTCATATCTTCCAGAATGCTGGTCAGAGAATCAAGAGACACCGACGTATTAACTGTATGCAGCAATTCCACAAAGCGGCTCATATGGGTGCCTTTGCACTGATGGGGTAAATCCACATACATGTTGATTTCAGCGACTGTGGATTGGGAACCATTGGCTTTATCCCGGACAGTCACCGGGTATTTAAGCCCCTTGATGCCGACTTTATCAATGGGGATGTTCCGAAAATCCGGCTGGTTCTGGATATCAATCATCATGATATATTTAAAATATAATCAGCAGATGCATCAAACGTTTTGTCAGCCTTTTACCCAAACCAGCTTATTTATCGTCAAACTCGGTATCTTTTTTAACAACAATCCGGTTCGCGGCAATTTCACGCAGAACGGTTACCACATCTTCGTTTTTCGAGGATGGTACAAGAAAGTCAGCCCCTTCCCTGACCTGACGGACCCGTTTAGCTGCCAGATGTACAAGGGTGAATCGGTTATCCACATTTTTCAAACAATCTTCAATTGTTACACGTGCCACATCACTTTCCTTTCTAAAATTTTACTAAGATTTACTGCAATCTATAAAAATTCAGATAAAACAACAATAAATCAAAGAATATCAACAACCTCATAAACCCGTTTTCCACCCGGTGCCTGGACAACGGCCTCTTCGCCCGGTGTTTTCCCGATCAGGGCTGAACCAAGGGGAGAAGATGCAGAAATTTTGCCTTTTTTAATATCAGCCTCATCCTCACCGACAATCATGTATTCCTTTTCTTCTTCGGTATCCAGATTCTCCACAAGAACACGGCTGGCAAAACGTATCACATCCTTGGCCACAGTGGCGGGATCAATTACTTTGGCGTTTCCGATCTTATATGAAAGCTCACCGATCCTGCCTTCAATAAAAGACTGACGCTCCTTTGCAGCATGGTATTCAGCATTCTCAGACAGGTCTCCATGGGCCCTGGCCACCTCAATGGCTTTGATTATCTCAGGACGGTCCACGGTTTTTAATTTTTCCAGTTCTTTTTTCAAGGCCGAAAAACCTTGCTTTGTTACAGGTATCTGGTCCAAAATTTAAAATCTACTCCATATTTTTATTTTTTAATCAGCACATACGGCCGATAATACTGCTTCCGGCACTTGTTTTGTCTCCGGGGTTAACAAGTATTTCAAAGCCCATGGGCAGATAAAGGTCCAAACGGGATCCAAACTGTATCATACCATACCGGTCGCCTTTGTGAACCTGCTCATTGATTTTCACGCAGTTGACAATACGCCGTGCAATGAGTCCTGCAATCTGGACACAGACATAACGACAGCCATTGTCCGTTCTTATTACCAGTGCATTGCGTTCATTGTGAACACTTGCTTTATCAAAAGATGCGTTTACAAATTTACCCGGATGATATTGAACCTTTTCAATCATACCGCTAAAAGGGATACGGTTGACATGGACATTGAAGACATTCATGAAAATACTGATCTTCTGGCAGGGTCCATCCATGTATTCACACCGGGTAATGCGCTCTACAACAATCACCTTCCCGTCTGCCGGAGAGACCAGAAAATCACCGTCTTCCGGTATCATACGTTCAGGATCTCTGAAAAACCAAGTGATAAAGAAAGTGACCAGCAACGCCAGCCCCCCTGTTTTCAGGCACCCCAAATAAAAAAACATCACCGTAACAAGAATGGCTGCAACAACATATTTAACGCCTGGCATGGCAATGGGAAGCACTACCTTTGCCGGCCATTTAGAATTGTCCATATCCCTACCTAAATCACCAAAACCTAACGTTTATATCAAGTATCTGAATATATTGTCAAGCGCCTGTTTTCCCATCGAAATGGATCTGCGCATCGGATTTTCTATGATAAACCGGGTTCAGGGGATGATTCTCAAAATCAAACCCGCCGTTATCAGACATTGCAGACATCACCAGAGCACAGGCGCTTACCCCATCCATGGATGGGTGAGAAAGTACGGCCTTGTCATGGGTTCGGCTGCAAATGCTTTTGCAGTATACCTTTGATCCTGACCCGACAAACAGTGCGCCGGCGCCGGCCTGGTCAATGGCTGTCTCCGGCGGACATACCATTTCCGGGCCTTTTTGAATAAGCTTACCATGGTGGAACTGATATACGGCAGAATACACTTCTTTGCGCTTGGCATCCATCATCACGCACACAGGCTTTTGTGAATGACAGAATCTGAACGCAATACCGTCAAGACTTGAAACCCCTGCACAGGGTTTCGATACAGCCCTGGCCATCCCCTTAACCATGCTGATGCCGATGCGAAGCCCGGTAAAGCTGCCGGGTCCCCTGGCTGCAATGAATCCGTCTATCCGGTCAATGTCCACCCCTGTCCGACTTTTAACAGCCTGCTCAATCATGGGCAAAAGTCCTTTTGAATGGGTCTGCCGGCTGAACAGGCTGGACTCAAAAACAAGGGTATTATCTTCAAACAGGGCCATGCTTGCGCCCTGCTCTGCCGTGCTCAGGGCAAAAAGGTACATTATTCCGCTTCCAGGGCGAGATCCAGAACCTCCCTGACATCCTTCACACAGATGAATGTCAGCTTGGCTTTCACAGATTTTGGGATATCATGGAGATCCTTTTTATTTTTCTCCGGAATAATCACTGTCTTAATTCCAGCCCTTAAAGCCCCTAATGCTTTCTCCTTAAGGCCTCCTATGGGCAGCACCCTGCCCCGCAAAGAAATTTCACCGGTCATACCTACCTTATTATTCACCTTTTTACCGGTAAACGCCGACACCAAGGCTGTTGCAATGGCAATACCGGCCGAAGGACCATCCTTGGGGATGGCACCGGCGGGTACGTGGATATGAATGTCGTTGGCATCAAAGGCGTCCTTATCTATTCCCAGGGCTTCCTGATTGGCCTTGGTGTACGTCAATGCGGCCCTTGCAGATTCCTGCATAACCTCACCGATCTGCCCGGTGAGTTGCAACTCTCCTTTGCCAGGAAACAACGACGTTTCAATATACAGATGCTCACCACCCACTTCTGTCCAGGCAAGCCCCGTGGCCAAACCAACCTGACTTTCTTCCTGATCCATTTCATTAATATATTGAGGCGGGCCAAGGTATTTGGTTAAATTCTGGCAGGTAACGGAAAACCGCCCCTTTTGGCCCTCCGCGATCTGGCGGGCTATTTTTCTGCACACCGAATCCAGCTTACGCTCAAGCTCCCTGAGCCCTGCTTCCAAAGTGTATTCCGAAACTATGGACTCCATGGCATTTGGGCTAAAATTAATGGCACGGCGCGTCAAACCATTATCTTTGAGTTTTCTCGGCAAAAGATGCTGTTTCGCAATCACTACCTTTTCCTGGCGGGTATATCCGGAAATATGGATCAACTCCATCCTGTCAAGCAGGGCTGAAGGAATAGTGTCAGCCATATTTGCTGTCAGAACAAATAACACATCTGACAGATCAAAGGGCATATTCAGGTAATGGTCGGAAAACTCGAAGTTCTGTTCAGGGTCCAAGGCCTCCAGAAGTGCTGATGAAGGATCACCTCTGAAATCATTTCCCAGTTTGTCAATCTCATCCAGCATAAAAACCGGATTTCTAGTGCCGCATTGACGAAGACCCTGCAAAATTCTTCCAGGCATGGCACCGATATATGTTCTGCGGTGTCCCCTGATCTCTGCCTCATCACGGATACCACCCAAAGAGACCCGGTGGAACTTACGTTTCATTGCTTTGGCAATGGCACGGCCAAGTGAGGTCTTGCCCACCCCCGGAGGACCGACAAAACAGATAATCTGACCCTTTTTATTAGGATTGAGCTTACGAACACTTAAATATTCAAGAATTCGTTCCTTGGCCTTGTCCAGTCCGTAATGGTTCTGGTCTAAAACCTCTTCGGCTTTTTTTATATCTAAAAAATCCTTGGTGGTTTTGCTCCAAGGCAGTTCCACAATACAATCTAGATAGGTTCTGACCACTGAGGCCTCGGAAGAATCAAAATGCATCTGGTCCAGACGGGTCAACTGTTTCAGGGCCTCTTTTTCACACTCTTCCGGCAGTTTGCATTTTTTTATTTTTTCTTTGAAGTCAACAATTTCGGCAAGTTTGTCATCATTTTCCCCGAGTTCTCTATGGATGGCCTTGACCTGCTCCCGAAGATAATAATCCCTCTGATTTTTTGAAATTTCATCTTTGACATGGGTCTGAATTTTAGCCTGAACTGTTGACAGATCTAGCTCCCGGGCCAAAAGGTCATTGACCCGGGTTAAACGCTCAACGGTATCCATGGTTTCCAGAATGCTCTGGGCATCCTCCACCTTTAGGTTGAGATTAGAGGCCACCAGGTCTGCAAGTTTACCAGGGGAGTCAATATGGGATAAAAGATCGCCCACGTCACCTGAAAACTCGCCCTTAAGTGCTAAAAGCTTTTCACTGTTTTCCTTGACGTTGCGCATCAGGGCTTCAATTTCTATATCAAGGGAATCAGGTTCAATATCAGAAACAGTCTCCACCCTGACCTTAAAAAAAGAACGCTTTTGAACGAATTCAATGAGTTTTGCTTTGGAAATCCCCTGGACCAGGGCTTTGATCCTGCCGTCCGGCATTTTAATCATCTTCTGGACCCGGGCAATGGTACCGATATCATAGACATCCGCCGGCCCTGGCTTTTCCATTTCTGAGTCTTTCTGGACCGACAAAAAAACATACCGGTCAAATTCCACGCACTCCTCAATGGCCTTAATGGATTTCTCCCGTCCAACAAATAAGGGAAGCAGCATGTCTATAAAGACCACCACATCCCTGACCGGAATCATGGGAATTACCGTTGGAATGTCTTCGACATTACCTTCTTTTTCAATTATTTCAATCAGATCATCAATATCTGCTTCTGCCATTTATGCTCCTTGATTACGGCCATGGGCCGTTCCTGCGTTCTTTTACCGGGTATAATAACCCGGGTACATAGTGAAAGAACATTAGACCCTTTCATAGAAAAAATTGTTTTTACAATATAACAGAAAAATATTTTTACAATATCCTTGAAAAAATATTTTTATCATTGGATAGTTGGTTTAATCATATCAGAATACAGTCAAGCATCCCAGGTCCACTATAACCTATTGGTCATTGTCTAAGGAGTGTTATGTTCCAGCTATCCATTTTTATTGCTGTTATGTCCTTTATTTTCGGTGCTTGCATCGGCAGTTTCCTCAACGTGGTGATCCACCGGATGCCGGAAGGCCAATCCATTGCATTGCCGCCTTCCCACTGTCCTGCCTGCAATCATTCGATTCCGATTTATTGCAATCTCCCGATAATAAGCTTTCTTCTACTCAAGGGTAAATGCAGATTTTGCAAAGCGCCCATTTCCATACGCTACCCTTTGGTGGAGCTGGTCACAGGATTATTGGCCCTGGGGCTTTTTTTCAAATTCGGGCTGACGCCGGCCGCACTTTTCTATTTTATATTCGGCGCGGTACTCATTGCCATCTCTTTTATTGATCTGGATCACCAAATCATCCCGGATAAGTTGTCCCTTCCCGGGATTGTCATTTTTTCCACATCCTGCCTTTTTGTACCTCAAATGCGCTTTTATTCTGTGGTATGGGGCGTCCTAGCAGGCGGCGGCATTTTATATTTTGTGGCCCTTTTCTATTATTTTCTTCGCAAGCGCCAGGGTATGGGGGGCGGAGACATCAAACTTTTAGCCATGATTGGTGCGGCCACAGGCGTAAAAGGGGTCTTTTTCACACTATTTACAGGTTCAGTCTTCGGCACCCTTGGCGGGGCAGCTGCCATGGCTCTGGCAGGAAAATCCGGAAAAAGGCAGGCCAAAATTCCCTTTGGCCCGTTTCTTTCATTGGGCGCTCTTCTCTACGTTTTCTGGGGGGAGTCAATAATTCGGTGGTATATTGATTTTCTTAATTAGTTTAAGCGTCCGCATCACAGATGCACAAAATTTTAATCATGAGCTTTGATCCGAATAACAGACTTCAAGCAACACCTTGCCCTTGGTTGTACGAAAGGGGATACCGACAACATGCCTGCCGGCTGCGGTATGTAAAATCTCTTCATTTCGACCTGTCACAACTTTTACGAATTTAACTTTTACTTTTTTTCCCAGTTCCCCAATTTTTGTTGTCACATGCCCGGCAACCATGTTGCTGATCTCTCCCACGGCATCTGTAATTTCTTCATTAATTTCGGTTAGTTCCTCGCCAAACATGGCAGACACGATGCCTAATATACTTTTTTCAGTAAAAGAAATCGCAACCGTTGCTTCCAGATCCCCCTCAACTGTCAAAAACCCTGAAATATCGCCATGATGAACCGTGTTTTCTTTTACAAAAGGGGGCTCTGGTTTTACTTTCACTAACGCAGTGGTGTCAAGAATGTGTAAAGTTCCTTCAATGAAAGGATTAACAAGCGCTACATCCATTTTTTCCTCCTGTTTACAAACATTCTATGCTGTCGAAAAAAAACTGGCAACGATTTTTTAAAAAAACGTAATAAAGACTTGACACGCCCGGCTCAACGACGTACCGTACCCCAAAAAGCTGAATGAAAAATATTTTCATTAAACTATATTTTCAACTTAAATTTTTTCCTAAAAAAACCCCAAAAAAGGAGTGGCACGATGAACAAAGGCGATTTAATTAACAAAGTTTCAGAAGTTCTCAGCAGTAAAAAAGATGCTCAGGCAGCTGTTGACTGTATGATTCAGACAATCACTGATGCGCTGGCTGCTAATGACTCTGTTACTCTGGTGGGTTTTGGCACATTTAAAACCGCTGAAAGAAAAGAAAGAAAAGGCAGAAACCCCCAGACCGGAAAAGAAATCAATATCCCTGCTAGAAATGTGCCCAAATTCGTACCCGGTAAGGCGCTTAAAGACGCTGTTAAATAATTTCTTTTACCAGCATACTATTATTCAGGCAGTATTGACGGGAATCAATACTGCCTGATTGGATTATCGGGCATGGAATTTGACGTCAAAAAGATATTTTTCCCTTCGGTGGGAGTAGAACTGGTATTGAACATGAATACCGATTCTCCCATTTCAAAATCTTCCATTATTTATGATGCCGATTTTAAAAAACAGATCATCACCATTGCCCAGCCTATAGTTCCTGTAACCCGAAATACACCTTTTGAACAGCTTCATCTGACAACGCTTATTTATATTGAGCAGCGTCGTATACGAATTGGGATTAGTTGCAGGCCAATCCAGTTTATCAGCAACTATCCCATGGCCAACGGCACCCCGGTAAAAGCGATTGTAGTTCAATACCAATTGCCGGCCATTGAAATCAATATACGGTCCGCGTTCAGGATTTCCATGGCCGGAAGATATGCGGTAAGGGCCAAGCTGGTCTACAACAACCAAAAATATCGGACCCCGGGTGATTTTAAAATAAAGGATATCTCTTTTTCAGGTTTAAGCATTGTCATACTTGAAAAAAAAGAGAAACGTAACACACTCTTATCTGCTGCGCTGAAACCCGGTATCGAAATAATCATGGGGCTTGCTTTAGTGGACCGTGATCAGCCCGGGGCGATAGTAGCCTTTCCCGTTAAACTTCAGGTTGCGCGAATAAACAAGAATTATTCAGAAACCCATACATTGATCGGCCTGAAGATCACAAATATCACCCGGGAAAATGAAGAGGTGCTAAACAAGTTCATCCATGCTGCTCAGATAGAGGAATTAAAACGCATCAGCAAAAAAGGCTGATTGCCTTTGGATGTGCGATTTAAGCCCCTTTAACAAATTTTTCTGACTGGAATCAAAGGATTGTATTGCTTCTGCTTCAATCTTTTCAATCTCCGCAAGCGCCTTGGCACAGGTCCGTTTGACATCCTCCTTATATCCTTTGATAGGTTTATCCGGATCAATTCCCAAAAGCCGTTTTAGATGCGCGTGGAACTCAGGCGCACACCCCGGCTTTTCATTGAAATTTCGCACAAGGATTCTCTGGGCCAGCATCCGTACCCTGTTACTTTGAAAGCTTTGGGTAATCTGATATCTCTTTTTTTCTTCTGTTTTATGAAAAATCGCAATCTCTTTTTTATCCTGAGATGAGAAGAAACCACCCTGATACAAATCTGCATCAAGATCTATATCAGGCACCTGGGGATATTCGAAATTCCGGTGAAAGTCGGCTGTTTTTTCAAAACCGGACATGTTTTGTTTGATGAAATCCAGATTCAGTATGCACACCGTACGTGATGTAGGTGAAAGTTTCTCCCAGAAACGATCCAGAACAGGAAGAATGAACAACTGGTCACCCGGTTTTTTCCGTATTGTAATAAGATGATATACCCCAAGGGTCTCATCTGTCTGATCAAACAGCCCTTCCTTATCCAGACGAACCCACAGGCTTTGATTTTTATAAGGGACAGACCCACCCACATAAACAACAGGGGCCATATAGTTGCAGTCTGCACCAAATGAGACTGATACCATAAGGGCTACATCCATTCCGTACGCCTTGGACAATTTTGAGATTTGAAGACTGTTCATGCGCTTAAGATCAGCGTTTTTGTCAAAGAATCCCTGGATATACGACCAGATTTCCCCGTGTTTTGAAAACGCCTTTGCAAGATCGACAACAGACTCAACATCACTCATGGCTTCATGGGCCCTGCCCGAAGTTTTAAACTTGTTTTGCCGGGTCAAGTGTTCAAGCTTCATGGTTGCCTGTCCATTTTCCAGCACAGGCCATGAAAGTGCATGGGTGCAGAAAAGATAATATATCAATGTGACCGGCAGCATATCCATCCGGCCACACCCGTTGGCAAACTGATGCGTATACGGATCCAGCAGATTCCGATAAAAAAGGAAACGTAAGAATTCGTCATCAAATCCAAGGGAATTGTACCCTATACTGATGGTCTGCGGCGTATTCAAAAGAGAATGAATTTTCAAGGCTGCACGATATTCACTGATACCGGCCTCAAGTATTTGGGCCTCAAGTCCATGCGTAAGAAACGCTCCTGGAGAGGGCACAACATCATCCCTGAGGCGGATGACAATATCGTCCCTGGCGATTTCATTTAAAGACAGATCCGTACGAATACATGCAAAGGTCAGCACCTGGTCAAAGGCCGGATTCAGCCCGGATGTTTCGATATCATAAAATAGAAGTGTCTGCATTGATTATATAATGGACCCATCCAATATGTTGAAACCCAAAAGGGGAGCAAATGTAAGTTTGCTCCCCTTTGATATTCTAAATATGATGTTTTGAATACGTAAAAAACGCTGGTATATCTATCTCTTTGAGAATTGGAAGCTGGCTCTTGCTCCCTTTTGGCCGTATTTTTTACGCTCTTTCTGTCTGGCGTCCCTGGTAAGAAAACCTGCAGATTTCAGAACACCACGCAGATCCGGATCAGATAAAACAAGGGCCTTGGAAACGCCTTGCCGAATAGCACCTGCCTGGCCGGAAAAACCACCGCCCATCACTGTAATTTTAATATCAAAGGCATCACTTTTATCAGTCAGAATTAGAGGAGAAGTCAACACATTCCTCTTTACCGGGATATCAAAATACTCATCCAATTCTCTGTCATTAACAACAATTTTTCCTGTACCGGGCATAAGCCACACTTTGGCCACAGAATTTTTCCGTTTACCGGTCGCATAAAATTGATTTGCACTTTCCATTGATCGTATCATGTCCTTATGTATTAGAATTCGACAACCTGGGGCTTCTGTGCAGCATGGGGATGCTGATCGCCTGCATAAACAAATAATTTTTTTCCAAGCTTTCGGCCCAGTCTGTTCTTCGGAAGCATTCCTCGAACAGCCTTTCTTAAAAGATCTTCAGGTTTTTTCTCAAGCATCTCTTTAACCGTCTGGGCTGTGATTCCTCCGATATAACCGGAATGGCGATAATAGGTTTTCTGTCCCATTTTATTTCCGGTCAGACGAACCTTATCCGCATTGACAACAATCACCCAGTCGCCCGTGTCCACATGAGGGGTGAAAAGCGTGTTATGTTTACCCCGGATTCTATACGCTATCTGGGAAGCAAGCCGCCCAAGTACCTGGTCTTTTGCATCAATGACGCACCAGTTCTCTTTATTGTCAGATCTTTTTGCACTGTATGTATATTTTTTCAATGTTCTCCATGCTCCTCTAAATAAACGCAATCTAATATACCTATATAATTTCGTTTTTAAAGTCAAGCATTTTTATAATTCTATCTGTTTTTCCTCTTTCTGCCCTGGTTTCCCGCCTTTTGAAAAAAACGATTTCTCTTTCTTGGCAGGTTCCATTTTGCTGGATGTCTTACAGGTTACATCCGCATTAAGCACCCCACCGTTTTCCACAATCAGATCCTGACATACAACTTTTCCTGAACAGGAGCCTGTGGCCAAAATGATCAATTCCTTTGAGGCGATCAACTCGCCTTCAAAACTTCCGCCAATGGTCAGACTGGCCACTTTTGTCAAAGTTGAGTTGACCTCGCCGTCCTGGGCAATAACTACAACATCCCCATCAATTGTACCCGTCACCTGTCCTTTGATGATCAGTTTTCCACAACTTTCTATGGAGCCGTCAATCTTGAGTTCCTTATCAATGATGCTTAAATTCTTGGTATTTTTTCTCACAACGGCTGTCTCCTTGCAATGCACTTAAAATTTGAAAATCCGTATCAATCCGGCTTATTTTTTCCAATTTCAAAGGTGGTTTTAGATAACAGTTTTTCCTTTTCGTCAAATATAAATACGGAAGCCTCGGCAAAATCCGGCAGCAGTTTCGGGGTGGTGATGGTAAACCGAACAGGTTTAAAACGGGAAATGGAATAATAATGCCCTTGGTTGTAAGGACCGGGAACACCACCTTTCATCATCGAGGCTTTGGGTATAACCACCCACTTGTCAGGTGCGGCACCTTTGGATTTGAGAACACAAAAAATCCGGCCGGATATCTCTGTGGAACTTTGTGTGGTGTTTCTGATATTAAACCGAATAACAACATCCCGGGCATTACTGCCCGGGGAAAGGGAAAACGATTCAACACTTACATTAGGCAACCCGTCCTGTAATTGACTTAGGGGCCCGTCATCGCCGTCACCGGGCTTGGCACGGCTTGGTGCCGAATTTTTGTCATCCGGCCCAACACGCTCATCTTTGGCATTTTCCGAATCAGGCATTGCATCTACCAAAGATTCAACGCCATCCTTTTTTTCCTTCATGCCTGGACGCTTTTCTTTCTTGGGGAGAACCTGACCAATCTTTCCGGAACGGGTCAATGTTTCAAGTTCAGCTGTGTTACCCGTCATGACCAGCCGGGCCATGAGAAGCTCTTTTTCACTGGTCAAACGATCTACTTTTTTTTCAAGCACGTCCCGGGAACTCTTTAATTGAACATTCTGATTGTTCGCGCTGAAATAAAGCCGATAAAAAACAATCGTACAAAAGACACCTGCCATGCTGATTACCAGAAAAAAACAAACAAGAACTTTCAGAAAATCCCCGGATCTCATTTCACCAAAATCATTAATGATCAGGATACTCTTTTCCTTGCGCATTTTATGCGGCGCAGGTTTTATTCTGGCTATTTCTCTTTCCAGTTCTCTCGAAATATCTTCCATTCTCCATCCCGTTTAACAAGTTTAAGCTGTTTTCTTCCCTGGCTTGAAAGCCCGCTGGACTTATAATATTGAACAAAGCTGACCCAATACCCGTCTTTAGTGGGCAACGCCTTAAAATTTTTACCGGTAACCGAAATATAATCATATTTTCGGGCAATTTTTTTTTTGCGTGTCACCCATGCGGCCTTTCCCATGCCGTCACATACAAAATCACCAGCATAAAATTGTGCATATTTATCCATATTTTTTGAAGACCAGGCCGCCATCCACTGTTGAACTGTTTTAACCACCAGTTTATCTGTTGACCGATCTTTTGACAGATTTTTTGACCTTGCGGCTCCGGCAGGCGTGACATCCGTCCTCGGATCTTTTGACCGGTCTGTTGACCGATCTTTGAAAAACATTCTTGAGGCTGCCAGCAGCGGTGGCTCACCAGAATCAAAGGCTTTGTCTTTTGCCTGGAAAATATCTCCTATGATACGGGGGGCGGCAGCCCCCTGACGAATGAAAAACTGCCGTTTCCCAAGGTAGATTTTACTTCCGGCATTTCGGAAAATGCTCATGTCACAGAGAACAACAACAACGCCACCCTGTGCATAGATACCTTCATTCTCCAGCACAATTTTCAGCCCTTCGGGGTATTGTTCCTCTACCTTATCCCGGAGCTTAAGCCACGCTTCCCACCATGAAATATCCGGAAGATAGGTCTGGTCATAAAACGCTAAATATGCATGATAACTTTTCGCAGCCAGTGCCTTGGCCCATTGTTCAAGAAACCCGGCAATCTTCTCCCGGATCTGTGTCTGCGTATCAATGGATGTATAATCAATCTGTCCAACAATAATTAAGGGCGTGGCATCCAGGTCAATGTAATCGGACAGAGCAATGATATTTTTATTTTCCAGGGCAACGCACCCGTTTGAATCCATGGGCTTCAACGTCTTGTCTGTTCCGTGAATCCATATGGCCGATCCCTGCTTGCCATGGCGCAGATCCAAAAAATTGGGATAGTCTGACGGAAAGGCTTTTTCCCCGTATACCGGTGCCAGGTAACGGTCCTCAAATTCATCCTTTAAAAAATACACACCTTCCGGGGTTCTTTTATCACCGACCCGGGTTTTGGGCCCCGGATTTGCGCCTGTGGAACAAGGTGACTGGAACACCGGGGTGCCAAGGCCCTTTTTTCCAGAGTAGACATAAAGCATCTGGTTTTTTTTCTCTACGATAATGGCATTTCCATTGTCAGGTATCCGGATTAAAGCACCCGGCACGGATGCCGCAGGGGCCGTCCCCGGGTAAAACCATACCAGACAGACAGACAGAATCACTATGGCCATGGGGATTGTTAATTTCGTTTTGCTGATCATTTACTCTCATTTTCCAAATTCAAATGCCGATATGCATTTTCCGAGGCTTTTCTACCGCTGGAAGTGCGCAGCACAAGGCCGATTTTCAATAAATAGGGCTCCACCACATCCACTAGGGTGTCAGTCTCCTCCTGCAAGGTAGCTGCAATGGCTTCTATTCCCACTGGTCCGCCGTTGTAAAACCGAATAATAGTTTCAAGATAATTGCGGTCCAAAGGTGTCAGACCAAGGTCATCAATGCCTTCCAGATACAAGGCATCCCGGACGCCTTTAGCCGTCATAAGCCCCTGGTGCCTGACCATTGCATAATCCCTGACTCGTTTAAGAAGCCTGTTGGCAATCCTAGGCGTTCCACGTGATCTGTTAGCAAGTTCCAAAGCACCGTCATCTGTTATACGGGTTTTCAAAAGCAGGGCCGACCGCTGAATAATAACCGTCAACTCTTCAACAGAATAAAAATCAAGGGTGCGAAATATACCAAACCGGTCCCGTAGCGGCGCGGATAAAAGACCCACCCGTGTGGTGGCCCCGATGAGCACAAACTGTTTAAGCCGGTACCTGTGACTCCGGGCATGAATTCCCTTGTCAAAAACAAAATCCACGGCAAAATCCTCCATGGCAGGATAAAGGAACTCCTCCACCACTTTGGGAATCCTATGAATTTCGTCCACAAAAAGGATATCACCCTCCCCCAGATTGGTTAGAATACCCACAAGGTCCCCGCCTTTTTCCAGAGTTGGGCCAGAGGTAACGGTCAGGTCTTTCCCCATTTCATTTGCAATAATGTAGGACACCGTTGTTTTCCCGAGCCCGGGGGGGCCGTGCAACAGGATATGATCTAAAGGTTCCCGGCGCATTTTTGCCGCCTGGATGGCAATCTTGAGGGTTTCCACAGCGGCTGCCTGTCCTACATAATCATCAAAACACCCGGGACGAAGGGAAACAATCTCCTGGGAATGATCTTCGATTTTCAGCTTTTCTGAAACCACGCCCTTTTTATCTGAACTATAGCTTAAAATGTCCCCGCCTGCCGTCATCTGGTCTCCTGATAAATTTCGTCAAACAGGTCTTCCGGGGAACTGATGCCTGGATTCTTTTCAAGGACTTGTCTGATCATTCTTCTTGCCGATGACGCAGAGTGTCCAAGCTGTTCAGTGAGTACCTCAGCCACCTGTTTGACCATAGTCTGCTTTTCTTCGGGCACAAAATCCTGTGAATCCGTTGACGCAGCATCCGGATCAGGTCTTTTGGCCGCAGCAAAAGCCAGGACCTTTCCGTTCAGGGTAGCGACAATTTTTTCTGCTGTTCTTTTTCCGATACCTGCCAATTGTGACAAAAAGGCAGTATCACGGTCTTCAATGGCTCTGGCCACCTGGGACACCGGTTTTGTCAACGCCTTTATCGCCTTCATGGGCCCGATGGCGGCCACGGTGATGAACAACTGAAAGAATTCCTTGTCATCCGGGGTCAGAAACCCGATGAGTACGGGTTTGGGCTGCCGCTCTGTGACATGGTAATAAATATACAGCTCAATTGTTTCATTGGCCTGGGATTTATCCATACACCTGGACAGGGTAATGGTGTCCAAAAGGATCTCATAACCGATATGACCGGCCAGCAGGATAATGCCATCCGCCTCCTCGCGAAGAATCTTTCCCTCAAGATATGCGATCATATTTAAATCCTTGTATTTACTTAGTGCCCTCCATACCGGAAAAGTCCGGTCAATGCCATTCCCAGGGCATCCGAAGCATGAAAAGGACGAATGGGTTCATGGTGATTTAATACATGGCGCACAGCACGTTCTACCTGATACTTATCTGCACTGCCGTTGCCTGAAATCACCTTCTTAACTTCCCTGACAGCCACCTCGCGAATCTGCACACCCGCCTTGAAAGCCGCTAAAATCAGCACACCTGAAACTTTGCCCAACATAATAGCCGATCCCGGGTATTTTTCAAGGGAGTAAATGTCTTCAATAACGACAAGATCCGGCTGCTGTTCAAGTAGAAAGGATTTGGCTTTACGGTAAATTTGGTCCAGCCTGACCGGTGTGGATTCACCGGCATCTGTGGAGATGCTGCCAAAGGAATATCCGGCAATATGACGGCCCTGCCCCTCAATAACCCCAAGGCCGGTTCCGGCAAGGCCGGGGTCAATGCCTATAATTTTCATAACCAGGGACAACGCAATCAGTTGATATTTCTAAATATTTTTAAGTTTTTCCTTGGCATATTTGGCTTCCTGGGAATTAGGATACCGTGTGATCAGCTCGTTGAGAATCAGTCTGGCATTGGCCTTTTCACCAAGGGCTGCAAATGCATATCCCTGCTTAAGCCGGGCTGATGCATTTTTATTTGAATTGGGATAATTCTCAAGTACTTTCTGGTATTCCAAAATGGCCTTTTCGTACCATTTCTCAGCATAATAAGAATCGGCAATCCAGAATCTTGCATTGTCCGCATTTTTAGAATCCGGGAATTTGCTGATAAAATTTTCAAACTGGACCCTTGCGTTTTCCAGGTCACTCTGGTCAAGCAGTTTTTTTGCATAGGCGTATAAACCGTCCTCGGTATCCTGCTTCTGACTGGACATATGATCATTTTTTTGTCCGGGCGATCCTGAGACGGTGGGCTCAAACCCCATATATTTTTCCAGGGCAATCACCTTTTCATAATTTCTGGAGATGGCATTGTCCAGACGCTCCAGCCTTTTTTCCAGGCTTTCCTGACTTTCCTGTCCATTCATGCCGAACTTGTAGCTCATCTCTTCGAGCTGAGCCTGAATTCCATGAAAGTCGTCCTTGAGCTGCTGAATATCATACTTTACCTCAGCATAATCTTCCCGGGTGGTTTTGGAAAATTCGTCCACCTGTTGTTTAAGATGCCCAAAATCACTGGTATTGGTCTGATCAAGCGCATTCCGGCGGCTGTTATCCTGTTCGATGACCGCCACCCGGGTCTCCAGTGCCTCAAACTGATTGGGTGCCACACAACCCGATAGAAAAACGATGGCTGCAAGGCAGGGATAAAAACGCAAAGGGTTCATTATGATATGAAATCCGAAAATAGTTAAATGGGATATGGTACAGGCAGACATTCCCGCCTGTACCCTTCAAAACTCAAAACGCACACAAGGGAGCTAACCCTGAAAAAGGGTTAGCTCCCTGTATCTTTATTACCTGATCACAAACTGTGCACGCCTGTTCATGCGATAAGCCTCTTCTGTGGATGCCGGATCCAGAGGTTTTTCTTCTCCATAGCTGACCGTGCCCAGACGACTGGCTGAAACGCCTAAATCCACAAGATAATTTCTGGCTGCGGCAGCGCGTCTTTCCCCTAGAGCCAAGTTATAAACCGTGGTACCACGTTCGTCACAATGGCCTTCAATCATCACAGTCTCAGAAGAGTTGGCCTGCAGCCAATCCGCTTTTTCCCGCAGCAGATCCTTGGCTTCGCTTGAAAGCTCAGCACTGTCATAGTCAAATAAAATGTTCTGATTCAGGAAATTGGACCTGGCTTCTGCAAGCCGGGCCTGGGCCTGCCGCTCTTCTTCCAGCTGCTGGGCTCTGATCCTTTCAGCCTCAAGACGGGCAGCTCTTTCCGCATCTGTCTCCCCCATTTCTTGTCCCTGGTTTACGTCACCAGGATCAGCGACCTTCGGTTTTGAACAAGAGACCATGGTCAAAAGTCCTGCAACCAGTACTACCATCACCAAATTCATCAATACTTGTCTTTTCATCGAACTGCTCCTTTTTTTTTTGATTTATGTTTCTAACTTATTTTTCCTACTCAACTACAAAACCTGCATCATCTGACCAGTCTGGTTCACTCTGGACCCCGGACATGGAAAGAAGCTGCCGTTGATCTGTACCGGCTGCGGTCATGACGAACAGATGAGCCCTTCCGCCGTTCCTGGTGGATTTAAAGGCAATCAAGCTGCCGTCAGGAGACCAGCAGGGATCTTCGTTATCGCCCTGCCCTGCGGTCAACTGTACCGGAGGACCGATATGCGGATCAACAGATATCACAAAAATATTAATTTTATTTTTTTCAATCCCCACATAAGCAATCTTTTTTCCGTCCGGGGACCATGCCGGGCTGGTATTATATTTTCCGGCAAACGTGATGCGCTGGGCCTCTTCCGAATCCAGCCCCTGAATATAAATCTGCGGATTGCCGGACCGGGATGAGGTAAAGGCGATCTTCCTGCCGTCTGGAGAAAATTTAGGCGACACATTGGATCCCCAACTCTTGGTAACTCTTTTAATAATTTCTCCTTTCCGGGTCAACAAATATATTTCCTGATTCCCTGAAAAGCTTAGGGTTGCGGCAAGATTAGGCTTTCCGGGCATCCAGTCCGGAGAAATATTAATGCCTTTATAATTAACAATAGCGCCCAGGTTGTCCTTAAGATTTTTTATGAAAATATCAGGCTTACCCTTGGCATAGGAGACATAGGCCAGCCACTGGCCGTCATTGGACCAGGCCGGAGACAATGAAATACTATTATGGTTGGTAATCTGCCGGGGATTAAATCCGTCAAAATCGCAGGAAAAGACCTCTTTATTCCCATTGACTGTGGAAACAAAGGCAATTTTTGATCCGAAAACCCCAAAATTTCCGGTCAATGCTTTGGCCACTTCCGCACAGAACCTGTGAATCATGGCCCTGATCTGAGTGGCCGGCCCGCTATATACTTTTCCCACCAGAAGCTTTGTATTAAAGGTATCCATGAGGCGAAGCTGCAGTTTGACCTGGCCGTTACTCTCTTCTATGCCAGCCGTAACCAGAAGTTCAGCCCCGATGCCTGTCCAATCCTTGAAATTAATCTGCCCCAGTTGAATGCCTGATTCCGCAGGGTTGGATAAAAAAGCCGTTGGATCCATGATTTTCAGATATCCTGTGAAATCAAGTCCTGCCTTCAGAATCTGTTCAGCCTGAACGCCTGCAGCCACCTCCGCCTGATGGCCGCTGAAAGCCTTAAACGAAGTCACCGCAGTAGGCGTTTTGTTTAAAAAGGGATTTGAAATACTAATATAATCGTAATCCTTTGCCAGGGCCTGGACAGACAGAAGAACAATAATGGCCCATATCCGGACTGTCTTGTACAGCACATGCAAATATTTGTTTTGTTTCATTTGACCACCTGTTTATATTAAGGCTAATTAAGGCCCCGGGGGGAAAATCCAAGTACCAGTTCATAGGAGGACATTCCCTTGGGCAGTTCCGGCAGAGGATTTGCCCTTTGTACGGCCTTTTTAGCAGATTCATCCAGATAATTGTTTCCAGACCGGGTTTCAAATGAAATATCCCGGATATCACCGCTTTTTAATATTTTTATAAAAATTCTGACTTCAAGGTCTTTATTAAGTCCGGCCATGGCATCATTGAAAATCCAGTTCTGTTCAATGGCAGACTTGATAACCATCTGATACAGCGTCAAAGGACCGGCTTCTCCGACGCCGCCACCGCCGCCACCGCCGCCACCGCCACTACCACCTGCTCCATTGCGGCCGGAATTTGTGCCCTGGCCACCACTTTCCTTTGAGGCGACCGAGGCCTTCATCCGTTCCAGGGCCTTGTTGAACTGGGCCTGGGCCTGGGCCTGTCTTTGCTTTTCAAGTTTCTCAGCCTTTTCTTTTTTGGCCTTTTCTTTCTCTGCTTTTTCTTTCTCAGCCTTTTCTTTTTTGGCCTTTGCCAGATCTTGTTCTAATTTTTTCCTGGCTTTCTCTTCTTCCTTTTTTTTCTCTACCACAGGTTTTTCTTTTGGAGATTCTTCCTTTGGTTCTTCCTTTTCTCTGGCTGCGATCAGATCTTTGAGATTATCGGGTTTTGACTTCAGACTGACCTCGGGCTTGAGTATCTGGATTTCCGGTTCAGCGGGTTCAGCGGGTTCAGCGGGTTCAGCGGGTTCAGCGGGTTCAGCAGCTTCAGCAGCTTCAGCAGCTTCAGCAGGTTCAGCAGGTTCAGCAGGTTGGGATGGAATTTGTGAAACAGCATCTATATTCACCTTGTTGCCGTTATCAGACGCAGGTTCATCAGGCGGACCGGGAGGTTTTTCCGGAGTTTGGGCACTGGCAGGCCCCGGAGCAAATGTAACCAGATTCACAGTAACGACTTTGGGCTTGGGTGCGGAAAACTCAAAATCATATAGAAAAAACAAGCTGATAAAAAAAAGCGCATGGCAAAGCATTGATAAGAGGCAAACCAGAAAAAAAACTTTCGGTTCAGTATCTTTAGGCGCGCTGGCAGATCTTCGCTTGTTTTCAATTTGAAACCGGATATTCATTTTACGCCATTAACCCGCCTGTTTTTCATCCTCGGGCAGAGTAATCATACCCAGGCTTGTGACACCGGCTTTTTTAATCTGGGACATGACATTGACCACCACCCCATAGGGCACTTTTTTATCTGCCTTGAGGTAAACATTTTTCTTATCAAGATTCTCCATGACCGCTTCAAGCTTTTCTGCCAGGAAGGCAGCACTGACCTCCTGCTCGTTGATATACACTTTCATATCAGCATCAATGGAGACAATCAGATTCTGCTCATCCGTAGGCAATGATTGGGAGGTTGCCGTGGGCAAATCAACGTCTACGCCCTGAACCATCATGGGTGCCGTGACCATAAAAATTATCAGTAAAACCAGCATGACATCCACAAAGGGTGTCACGTTAATTTCTGACATCATGGAGTCATTTCCTGATCCAAGCTGCATCTACGCCTCCAGCTTTCTAAAAACATCCCGTTCAATAATATTCAACAGATCTGAAGAGAAACTTTGAAGTTCTGAATTCATCACCCGTATTCGGTCATTAAAATAATTATATGCAATAACCGATGGAATGGCCACGGAAAGGCCGGCTGCAGTGGCGACCAAGGCCTCGGAAATGCCGGGAGCCACAACGGCAAGACTGGCAGAGCCTGATAGCCCGATCCCCTGGAAGGTGCTCATGATGCCCCACACCGTACCGA
>NZ_JBFXHE010000013.1:0-28653 GCF_050177295.1 Desulfobacter sp. | reverse complement strand
ACAAATGAGTCAATGGGGTCATTGGCCAGGGCAAAGGCTTCGGCACGGCCTAAAACAATACAGTTGGTGATGATCAGTCCCACAAAAATGGAGAGCTGTTTGGAGATGTCATAGAAATAGGCTTTAAGCACCTGGTCGGTGACGATCACCAGGGTGGAGATAATGGCCAGTTCCACAATGATCCGGATATTGGAGGGAATAATTTTTCTCATGGACGAGATAATCATGGACGAGCAGGCCGTCACCACGGTCAGGGCCAGGGCCATGACAATGGCCGTGGACATCTTCACGGTCACGGCCAGGGCCGAACAGATCCCGAGCACCTGGTAGGCCACCGGGTTCTGGGTCCACAGCCCCTTGATCAGGATGTCATAGTATTCACTTCTGGATTTAAGCTTCATGGTTCACCTTTTGAAAGTTTAATCGCCCGATGCGTTTGAGCTAGGGATACTGCCTGCATGCTTATCTTCGGCCTTCAATTGTTTCTGCCTGAAGGCAACAGATACGCCCTCGTACTTCATCAGGGTATTTTTAATGCCTTCGGACAGATACCTGCCTGTCAGGGTGGCCCCGGAGATGCCGTCCACATAATTGGGTTGTTCATTTTTAGGCAAATCTTCGGCCTTTCCCTTGGCAATGCCTATGGAGACAAATTTATTCTGGGAATTGAGGATTTTTTTGCCCTTGAAATTCTTCCGGAACCAGGCACTTTCGATCTCCCCGCCAAGCCCCGGGGTTTCAGAGTGGCTGAACACGGAAAAACCGGATACGGTCTGCCCGTCATTTTCAAAGGCCAGGTACCCCTGGATTTTTCCCCACAGCCCCCGGGTATTGATGGGCACGATATAGCCGGAAATGTCATTGAAATCATGGTCGTCCCGGCTGCCCGGTGCATGGATAAAATACAGATGCATGCCGTCTGGGTCTTCGGTTTCCATAACTCTGCCCTGGCGGTCCACCACAACCTCTTCAATACGTTCGTCATAAAGGGCGTTAATGGCGTCTTTCCCGGGTTTTTGCCCGGCATCCACAAGGCCTGCGGCCTGCAGCAGGTTCACTTTTTTGTCCAGGGCCATGTTCTCCTGCTGCCGGTCCTTAAGACCCGTTGCCGCCGCCGTAATCAAAAGGCTGCACACCACGGACAGGACAAGGGCAAAAAAGATCACATGGGCTTTTGAGTTTTTCTCAAACATTGGGAATCCTTTTTGACGATTTGTACTTGAGTACCAGGTGGTCCAGCAACGGCGCAAACACGTTCATGAACAGGATGGCCAGCATCACCCCTTCCATGAACGCAGGATTGCCCACCCGGATGATCACGGTTAAAAAACCAATGGCAGCCCCGAAAATCCAGCGGCCCGGGTTGGTGCCGGGCGCGGAGACCGGATCCGTGGCCATAAAGGTGATGCCGAACAAGAATCCGCCGGCACACAAATGGTAAAAGGGACCGGCATTGGACCAGGTATCCTGCCCCCCGGGGATCAGGTATACGATCATGCTGGTGATGACAAGTCCTGCAATACCGCCGATAATGATCCTGTAATTGGCAATGCGGGTCACCATGAGAATGGCGGCACCGATCAGGCAGCAGAGCCCAGAGGTTTCTCCCACGCTGCCCGGCACAAATCCTGTGAAAAGCTGCCCCAGGGAATACCCTGCATCACAAAGGGCTGCGGTGATGGACTGTCCCCCGGCGCCTGTCACGGAAAGCGCTGTGGCTCCGGTCACGCCGTCCACCAGATGTTTGCCTGCCACCCAGACATCCCCAGACATGGTGACCGGGTAGGAGAAAAACAGAAAGGCCCGTCCGGTCAGTGCCGGGTTAAGGATATTGCGGCCTGTACCACCAAACACCTCCTTGCCGATGACCACCCCGAAGGAGATGCCAAGCGCCACCTGCCACAAAGGGATGGTGGGGGGCAGGGTCAAGGGAAAAAGCAGTCCTGTGACAAGGAGCCCTTCGGAGATCTTATGGCCCCGCACCACTGCAAAAAGAAATTCCCAGGCAAATCCCACCACATAGGAGACAATGATCATGGGCAGCACATACCAGGTGCCCAAAAGAAAGCATCGGGTCACGGACCAGGATTCCCCGGCCCCGATACCGGCCTGGTATCCGGTGTTGTATATCCCGAAAAAGGTCACCGGCAAAAGCGCCAGGATCACGATGCTCATGTAGCGTTTCAGGTCCAGGTGATCCCGGACAAAGGGCATGACACGGGTTTTCGCCGAAGGCAGAAAGAAAAATGTTTTTGTGGCGTCCCAGACAGGCTCATATTTTTTATATTTCCCGTCCCCGGTAAACAAGGGCCTTGTATCATCAAAAAATTTTCTTAAGGGATTCTTCATTGTTTGTCCTTGTGATAGGCGTCCATGGCGTCCGAAAGGATCCGGGTCAGTTCAATCTTGGACGGGCAGGCAAATGAGCAAAGCCCGCATTTGCAGCAGTCCATGAGCCCAAGGGCCAATGCTTCTTCAAGTTCGCCCCCGTGAAGGGCCTTCATGATAAAGGCGGGCATAAGGTCATTGGGGCAGATGCGTTCGCAATAGGAGCAGTTGATGCAGGCCCGCGCTTCCCCGTGAAGGGTGCAGTCCATTTTTGCCGGCCCCCTGAAAAGGGAAGACAGAAATGTGGCGGAGACCGATGGCTTGTCAAGGCCGGGCCGGGCAAAACCGAACATCTGTTCCTCTGCACCGGCTTCAATGATATTGACCGTGTTTTCAAAAAAACCGATATGGGCATCCTTTTCCAGGAGCCGGCCGTTGAACCGGCCTGTGGTGACCATACTTTTTCCAGGTATTTCCCCGGCCAGGGCAGACAAGGGCATGCCCTGGCGGCCCCGCATATGGGGCAGCCGGTCCCCGGGCCGGGTAATGGTTACGATTTTTTCAACCGGATACCGGCCGGAAAGTAAAAACCGGCCCATCATGACCAGGTGATCCAGGCGGATGCACCAGGAACTGTTCTCCGTCGCCACTTGCCTGATCTGATAGAGTACGGCACCGGGGTGCCAGGCAGGATATATGTCCGGGGCTGTGTGGGTTATCTGGTCCGCCACTGAACAGTTCAGCTCCCGGATGCCTGCCAGGCTGCTTTCCCGGCATACCACGACAAGCCGGTGTGAAAACCGGCGCAAAACCGCCATACCCGCGTCAAAGGCATCAATGTTGTCTTTAAGGATGATGGCCGGACGCGGCGAAAAAAGATCATTGCCGTCCATGGCCACGATAATCATGGCAGGGGGATGATCGGGATCAGCGAAATCCAGGGCCGGAAACTGGCGAAGGCCCTGCCACAGACCCCCTTTTTTCAGGTGCGCCACAAGCTCATCCCCGGGCATGCCGGTGATGTCGTCCAAAGCAACCGGATCATATTCAATATACCCATCTTCGGACTCCGTTGCGACCACCACCTCCATAAGACGCCGCCGGGGCCCGTAAATAACCTTTTCCACCTGACCGGTTCCCGGGGATACATACTGTATGGTCGTATCCCGCTTATCTGTGAACAGGGCCTGGCCGGTTTTAACCCGCTGACCCTCTTTAACCAGCAATTTGGGCCGGATATGGGGGATGTCCCCGGCACAGCAGGCCAGACTGGACGGCAGGGCCAGGTGAACACAGCTCAGATCGGGCTGTTCGGCCACATTCAGGTCAAATCCCCGGGTAATTTTCAAGGTTTTCATTTAGTTATTCCATTTTTATTACTGGCAGTGAACAGAGTATAGAAAGTTATTTCCGGATGGACACCGATTATGGGTCCTCCCTCCTCTCTTTTTTTTAAATTTTAATTGTACCAGATATTTGAGTAAGATCAAACGGGCAAAAGCTACACTATTTTAAATTTAATACATGGTGGTTTATAATTCGTATGATCCATTTTAAATTAACATCAAACTGCAAACAAATTACCGCAATTACCCTGGTTTGTCCCTTGATTTTCCGGCATAGAAAGAATAGAAGAGAAATCTAATTTAAATGAAGATACAGGTAATAAAAAAAGGATGATAAAACATGGCTCAAAGAGATTTTGACAGCATACTCACCCAGGAATTTTTAGATGAGCTGTTGCCGCCTGAAAGAAGTGATCAGTTTTTTGATGCGCTGTACGGAGATGCCTCGGAAGGTGCTTATGACATCAGGCTGGAGCCTGTCAGTATTTCCGGCAGCCGGATTGTCCTTGCCTTTAACCTGCTGCGCCGGCCGGACAAATGCCTGGTGTGCAGCCTGACATACGGACTGCCCAATGTATTTACCCGGCACCCCCTGATTAATATCAAAGGGATGATTGAAAAAATCAAAGAAGCCGGGATTCCGGTAAAAAACTGGCGGTTAGGGGATACCGAGGAAAATTCTGCGTCTCTTCATATTATTCCTTTGTACATTGACCTGGATTGATCCGACACCCCGGACAAAACCGCTGAATCCAAAAAGAAAAGACCTTTTGCCGTATGATCATGCGGCAAAAGGTCTTTTTGTTTCAACAATAGATAATCAGGCTTTGGGAAGCTTTGGGAAGGACTTGTTCAGGGTTTTGTTCCACCCATCCAGTCTGGGTTTAATCTTCTTGAATACCGAACCCACATTGCCTTTGATGGTGATGCTTTCAATGGTATCTCCCTGGGTAATGCTGTTGACCACGTCCTGATCTGCTTGGCTGACAACTGCTCCGAATACCGTGTGCATACCGTCGAGATGGGGCGTGGGCACATGGGTGATAAAAAACTGGCTGCCGTTTGTCCCGGGACCGGCATTGGCCATTGACAGGATGCCGGGCTTGTCATGTTTGAGATCTTTTTTGAATTCATCTTCAAATTCATAGCCCGGGCCGCCCATGCCATTGCCGTAAGGGCAGCCGCCCTGGATCATAAAATCTGAAATCACACGGTGAAAGGTTAACCCGTTATAATATTCCCGTTTGGCAAGGTTTACAAAATTGCCCACAGTATACGGGGTCTTGTCTGCAAAAAGCGTCATGTTAATGGTGCCTTTTGACGTTTCCATAATTGCTGTCAGATCTGCCATGTTTTTCTCCTGAAGGTTAAAATTTCTCTGAAAATAATATAAAATCGCCGGATGTCATACATAAAAAAAGAAAAACCACCCAAGCAGGGGTTCCGGCAGCCGGGAGAACATTGCGCCACATTCATCATCCAATCAACGGATAACGCGTATTGAAGATTAACCGTATTTTTTATTTCCAGGATAGTGTGAAGATGATAAATAGCACCACAATGACATATCCACATGATAAAATTATCCACAAACTTTTAACTGATATTGAGGCCGAATCATGGAACGAATTCTGGTAATCATGGCATCCGGGGTTCTGGGCACCCTGTTTTTTTTCTGGTTTTCCCACAGCGTGAAGAAAAAGGCGTCTGTCAGGCAGTTTGTTGAATCCCATCTGTGGCTGATGCATCCCAACGCCATCTGCTACTGGCGTACGGCTCTTGCCTTCCTGGGGTTCTTTCTCTATTTCTTTTCGCCCTATCAATCTTTGTCCATTTTTATTTTTACATTTGCGGCGATTCTTGACGGGGTTGACGGCGTTGTGGCCCGGGGATGCAATCTGGTTTCCCGGTGGGGGGAGTGGCTGGACCCCTTGTGCGACAAGCTGACCTATCTGCCCACCATGATCGGGTTTGCCTATATCGGCATTTTGTCGCCCAGGCTTGTATGGATTCTTGTGGTGATAGAACTTGTGGGCCAGTTTTTTGCCCGCAGGGTACTGACCTGGCTCAAGGTATCCGGAGCGGCCAACAATTTCGGGAAAATCAAGGCCATTATCTGCTTTGCCCTGGTGATTCTGTGCGCCCTGATGGATGCCAATCCCGGGATGCTGAATATTGGTGACGGGGTGCTTGGGGCCTGTATTGTCCTTTCTGCGGCATCCATGATTTTCAAGTTTGTCCCCAACCGGCTTTATGCCGATATTCTGTCCATGCTTAATTTCATGTGCGGTGTTGCCAGCCTGATTCTGACCTATCATCACTGTTATGCCTGGGCCATCTGCGTGATCATCATGGGCCAGTTGTTTGACCTGTTTGACGGCCGCATGGCACTCAAACACGGAGGAACCAAATACGGTCCCTGGCTGGACGATATTGCCGATTTTGTTTCCTTCGGCCTGGCACCGGCCTATATGGTGATCATTAGAGGCGGAACCTTTGCCCTGTTTTTTGCCATGATTTATGTGGTCGGTGTGGCTTACCGTTTAGTGCGGTTTGTCACCAAAGACAAGAGCCGCACGGATCTGCCTGCCGGTATTTTCAACGGATTTCCAAGTCCTGCCGGCGCCCTGATCGTCCTCGGGGCATCCCTTGTGTCCGGTCCCATGCTGCTCTGGGCTTTCACTGCTATTTCCACAGCCCTGATGGTCAGCCATATCCGATTTGCCCATTTTGGCCGGGTGATTCTCAAACAGATCCCCAAACCCATTTTTTTCCTGATCTCCGCTGCCACCATTGTGGTTTTTGCTTATATCCTGAAAACCAAAAATATCCAGATGTTCGGGTATCTTATCCTGGCGTCCGTGGTTTTTTATCTGGCCGCAGGCCGACTCTGGGTAGAAAAAACCAATGTCCCGGGTACGCCCGGGTAACTTGCCTTGGACCTGTTGTGTCAAATCATAAGTGGTGCCTTATTTTTTCCGGCAGCGTCCCTTTTTCCCCTGCCTGGAAAATCGGCTATGCCGGAGTGGTTCCCGGGTGCGGCTTTCGGCGTTCCGGGTGACGATCTGTTTTTGCTTCTCCTTTGCCCGGGGATCTTTTTCCACAAACACGGGCACCATGGCAAAGGGGTCAATGCCGGTATAATACATCAGGGTGGAAAAGGTGGATGGTGTGGGCGTAAATATCTGGACCTGTTCCGGGGTGATGTGAAGTTCGTTTCTGGTAAATGCCTTAAGTTCATTCATCTCCCGGATGGTACAGCCGGGGTGGGCCGCGATCAGGTAATAGGTCAGGTATTGTTTTTTATTCAGCATATTGCAGATGCGGTCAAACCGGTGCTTGAACGCAACAAGGCTATCCGTGTCCGGCTTGCCCATGAGCGCCAGCACACCGGGCGCACAATGTTCCGGTGCCAGTTTCATCTGGCCGGAGACATGGCCGGATATTACCTGTTTTAAGTATGCCTGGCCCTTTTGTTTGTCCATGAGGATCAGGTCATGGCGGATGCCTGAGTTGAGAAATACCTTTTTAACACCGGCAAGGCGGCTGATTTCATTGAGCAGAGCCATCTGGGGGCCGTGATCCGGAGAAAGAGCGGGGCATGGGGTCGGGAACAGGCAGCGCCGGTGGGTACAGGCCCCCTTTTTCAATTTTTTTTCGCACTCAAACCCGTACATGTTGGCGGTGGGACCGCCCAGATCAAATATATATCCTTTAAAATCCATGTCCCGGGTCATTTTTTTCGCTTCGGCAATAATGGAATCAATGCTCCGCCACCTGACCGTCCGCCCCTGGTGAACGGTGATGGCGCAGAAATTACACTCCCCGTAGCACCCGTAATGGGTGGGAATGGAAAACCGGATGGTGTCCATGGCCCGGACATGGCCCAAGGCCCGGTAATACGGGTGAACATCCCGCTGAAAATCCAGATCGTGGATTTGATCCATCTCTTTGGTGGTGCTGAAAGGTGCCGGCGGATTCAGGACAAGAAACCGGTCCCCATGGGCCTGGCTTAAAGGGCGGGCAAGCATGGGGTCTGTATTGCCGTAAAAGGTTTTAAAACTTTGGATATAAAGCTCCTTGTCCCTGATGACCGCTTCATAGGCAGGCAGCTCTATGCCCTTGGGTGTTTTAGCGATATATCCCAGGCCCGGAATCTGTGTGACAGGGTCTTGTGTGTCTTCCGGCATTGTTTCCAGCCGGTTATCCGTTTTCAGCTGGTTATTGAGGGCCCGGGCCAGGTCCACGATACCGGCATGGGCCATGCCGAACAAAAGGTAGTCGGCCTTGGCATCAAACAGGATGGACCGTCGAATCTTATTGGACCAGAAATCATAGTGGGCAATACGCCGAAGACTTGCTTCAATGCCGCCCAGTACAATGGGTACGGTAGTTTTAAAAAATCGCCGTACAAGGTTGGTGTATACAATGACGGCCCGGTCAGGCCGCCGGGTGTTTTCTCCGCCAGGCGTGTAATCATCCTGTTTGCGCCGTTTTTTTGAGGCGGTGTAATTGGCCACCATGGAATCCACGGCCCCGCCGGTGATGCCCCAGAAAAGCCGGGGTTCGCCCAGACGGGAGATGTCCCGGCCGCTGTCCGTGTCCGGCTGGGCAATGATGCCCACGTTAAACCCGCTGTTTTCCAGAACCCGGCCGATCAGGCTGACCCCCATGAACGGGGAGTCGATGTATGTATCGCCGGTGACAAGAATTACATCAAGCCGGTCAACACCCCGGTCATCAAGTTCTTTTCGGGTGGTGGGTAAAAACATGGTCAGCGTTTTGGCGCCGGGCCTGGTGTATGGGTTACCCGGGCCATGGAAAAGACAATCCCCACCAGACTGAGCAGGGCGAAAATCATAAAGGCCGTGTGCATGGTTTTAAGAAATGTCGGGGCTGTGGCCGTGCTGACTTCAGCATCCCCCATGAACATACCCAGCAGCAGAGTGGTGATGGTCATGGCTGTGAGCATGCCGATACTGCGCATGGTGGCCACAAGACTGGAGGCAATGCCGTAATGTTTTGGTTCCACAGATCCCATGACCGTGGTCATGTTGGGTGTGGAAAATGCAGCAAATCCCAAACCCATGATCACCAGCGTCCCCAGCACCTGCCAGGTTTCGGCATCCTGGCCGAGAAAGGCGGCAAACCCAAGCCCTGCCGCGCAGATGATCATGCCGGCCGTGGATAATTTGGACGCGGAAATTCTGTCTGAAAGCGTGCCTGACAAAGGTGAAAGCACCGCCTGAATTACCGGCTGGACAATGAGCACAAAACCCGTGGTCTGGGCGGACATGCCTTTGACCACCTGCAGGTATAAAGAGAAGAAAAATGTAAGCCCGAATGAGGCGGCATAGTTGATCCATGTGGCAATGTTGCTGAAAGCCAGGACCCGGTTTCCCAACAGCAGGCGGATATCCAGAATGGGGGCGGGGTGCCTGTATTCAAAAACGGAAAAACCAGCCATGAAAAGCATGCCTGCGCCCATCAGTCCCAGTGCCCAGGTATTGCGTTCAAGGTGGGACACCCCGACGATCAGACAAGAGATCGCTGCCATATAAATGACGCTGCCCACCCGGTCAAAGGATTCCCCTTCAGCGCCTTTCCACTCCCCCTTAAGCTGGGTCAGGGTCAGGATCAGGGCCGCCAAGGCAAGGGGGACAGCCGCAAAAAAAATCCACTGCCAGCCCAGCCAGGCGATCATAAGTCCGGCCAGGGTGGGGCCGGCGGACAGTCCCAGGTAGACACAGGCCACAATGATGCCCATGGCTTTGCCTCGTTTTTCCTTTGGCACCACAGAAGAGAGAATGGCCACGGAAGTAGAGACCGTACATGACACGCCAATACCCTGCAGAAACCGGATGGCAATGAAAATGCCGATGGACGGGGAAAAGGGCAGCAGGATCGTGGCAAGGGCAAATAGGGCCACACCTGACACAAATATTTTTTTTCTTCCGGTGATGTCGGCCAACCGGCCTAGGGGAAGAAGAAACAGGGTAACGGCCAGCATATAAACCATTTCCACCAGGGCCAGGGAGACGGCACTGGCGCCATAGAACCGGCCAATGGTGGGAAGGGCCACACCAACCGCAGACATCATGAACGGTGCCAGAAACTGGACTGCACTGACAATAAATATGGTGTGGCCGGTGGAAATTCTGGACCGGGGCTTGTTAGTGCTGCTGTTCATGCTCCCCCCGCCTGGCATTGTCAATCATCCGGTTCATTATTGATTTATCAATTATTGATCCGTCAGTATAAGAAACGGGCCCGGGAAGTCAAGGATATATGAACGAACTGCTTGCGGCTTTTATATTTCCTCATCACTTTCCGATTGGTCCGCTTCCCTGACCAGGGAGATTTCCACACGCCGATTGGCTTCCCTGCCCAGAAAATGCGTGTTATCCCCAATGGGACGGTACTGGCCAAAGCCTTCGATATTGATCCGTTCCGGCGCCACCCGGCAGTCAATCAAGAATCTGGCAACACTCATGGCCCTTGCAGCGGACAGCTCCCAGTTGGAGGGGAACTGGGCCGTATGAATGGGGGTATTGTCCGTATGTCCGGCAACAATGATTCTGTATCCGGGTTCTGTTATGAAAAATGAGGCCAGATCCTTTAATGCAGGCTTGATGTAGTCCAGCAGGCTGGCCTGGCCGGAAGAAAAACTGATGTCTTCGCCCAGGATCAGAACGAGTCTGTTTTTTGCCACTTTAACGGAGTAATTTGAAATATTTGATTTTTCCATGACCTGGTGCAGCCGGTCTTCAATGGTGAGAAGATCCAGATCGGATTCGCGCACTTTTTTCACTGATTTGGCCGGTGTTTTAACAGGTTCAACGGTCTGGTCTACCACAGTGGCAACCTGATTGATTTTTAATGCCTGGGGCATATGGGCCTGGTTGCTGTAAAGCATGATAAAAAAAGCCAGGATCAGGGTCATGATATCCAGCATGGCCCACAGACCGGGATCTTCGGGTTCACATCCCTCCAGAAGGCTTTGGCGTTTCAGGCGCAGCCGAGTTAAGTCCGAGATTTCAAGCTCAGATATCAGGTTTTCCGGGGTTATCATGGATATCAGCCTGCCATGTGTTCGTGTTTTTCAGGGTTGGGTTGAAGCCGGGGCAGTCTCATGGGCCGTGCCTGGGGTTTTCTGCCCACGGTCCAGTCATCCTGCAAATAATCGCCAATGCAGTATCTTAAACGGTACCCGACGGCCTTGGCATTGGTTTTGTCCGCGATATCCAAAACCCCTTCAATGATCAATGCCAATTCCATGGCGTCATGTTTGGTTTTTTCCGCCAGTTTTTTGGCAATGGGAAGAAAAATGACATTGGCATACAGCAGTCCGTAAAAGGTGGTCAAAAGGGCGGTGGCCACCCCGTTTCCGATCAGTTCCGGAGACCCCATATTGCTCAATACATTGATCAGGCCGATGATGGTGCCCACAAAACCAAATACCGGCATTAATTTAATAAAGGTATTAATCAGGTCTGCCTGGGAGCGCCGGGCCTGGAGGAAGTTGTCTTGTCTGCGTTCAAGGGTTTTAAAAATCGTATATCTGTCAAATCCGTCCGCAACCATTTCAATGCCCATTTTCAGAAATGAATTGTCAATGGTCGCAGATTTTTCATCCAGCACAAGATTCCCGTCCCGCCGCCGGATTGCGGCCAGCACTTCGATCTGTTTTATGAGGGCGTTCAGATCGGTCTTGTCTCCGGAAAATGCTTTGCGGATGTTGACGAAAAGATCTGAAAACAAACCAAGGGGATACGACATCAGAGCGCAGACAGATGCCCCGGTAAGGATAATCAAGTTGCTTTTGATGTTCAAAACAATGGACGATAGTTCGGATACGGTTCCTGACAGCAGAATAAACACTGCAATACCTGCGGCCGGAAGTATTTTCTGGAGCATGGGTTTCTCCCTGTTAAGTAGTAAAAAAACAGACTGCACAGCTATACCATAGACATAAACCATAAGCACAAACCATGCCTTCAAAAATTATGTTTTCTTTGCGATACCTTAACTTTTTTCGTGCAAAGAAACGTGCAAAAAGATAGGAAGGATTTTCCTGGTCATTCAGGTGGTTTTTGCCGACAGGTTTTCATTAAAAGGAATTGGATGGTAAACTTTCGGATATTGGCCCAGTCTTTCTGAGGATGGCATAGACTAAGGACGAGGTCTCGCTGGTAAAGGCGTTTTACCGGTTGGCCTCTCGTTTGAAGAAGGCATTTCCAGCTCTGAAAATCATGGTCCTTTTGGATGGGCTTTATACGAAGGGGCCTGTGGCAGAAATGCGTATGATCTGAATATTTCAATGCTTTGGTTGACAAAAGAGTGCGCCTATCCTAAGAATTGATGATCGGATGGATTTGGCCTTAAAAGAAAAAAACTTTGATGCAAATGACACTTGGAAATGGAGGATTCAAAACATGGCGTTACGTATAAACACGCTTTTTCTTGTAATTTTTACAGGCCTTTTGCTTCTGGCCTCTGACTGCGCTTTTGCCCAGTCTTTGCAGCCCACTCTGGAAAATGCCTGGCATGCCTACCTTCAGGCCAGCAAATCAGGAAATGAGTCGGAACTTGAAAAAACAATGTCTTCCTACAGCCTTTGCGCCTTGAAAAATAAGCTGGTTTCTGCACAGCGGACATTAACGCCTGACATCATAAAAAGTTTTGCAAAATCCAGCCCTGATATTTCCAAAATGGAATTGGTCAGGGTGCTTGAGAAAGGAGATACCGCAGGCCTTGTATATGCCGGGGATTCAGGCGTAAAAGACGCTGCCGGCAAATCCAAAGTGACTTTCAGCGCCATTAAATTTGTAAAGGAGTCCGGATGGAAGGTGGACGCCACCATGAATTGCGACAAGCCAATGTATCAGGATGATGGCCGGAAAACACAATTTTATCTGTCAGACCTGCAACCGGCCTGTGTCGTGGACGGGAAGGTAAAGCCCGCACCGGCTCTGGTCCAAACGCCGTATTCATCAGCTCTGCTTGATATATTCAGCTATGGTTACCAGGCTCAGGTTACGGTTAACGATGTCCCCCAGCAGCCGGTCACCGCGAGTTGGTCCGGGGTGGTGATAGGCGGTCTTTGCAAGGACAAAAACAAAATCACCATTGCAATGACAAAAACAGGCCCAGCCGGGCAGAGTGTTCCTAAGATAAGAATCCGTCAGCTTCTTGCAAATCGTACAACACAGGAAGTTTTGAAATTTGAGCCCAAAAAAAATATTGAGGGGGTTCATACATTTACCGTCTCAATTCAATAGTTTTCCCATGACAGGTATGAGGAAAATACATAATTACACCGGGTTTTCCACGGAATCCGATAATTTCATCTTCAACCTAGAAAACAATTTCGGTGCCCGTCACTATAACAGGATCAACCTGGTGGTCAGACGCGCCAAAGGCTGCTGGCTCACCGATGACAAGGGAAACAAATACCTGGACTGCCTGGCGGCCTACTCGGCTGCCAACCCGGGGCACCATCATCCCACCATTACGAATGCGCTGCTTAACGCCCTCACCGGCAATTATGCATCAGTTATCTCCAACGTGGTATTCACTGATCCTTTAGGGATTTTTCTTTCCGAATGTGCGGCATTTGCCCCCCAGCTTGCTCCCAGATTCGGTGCGCATGGCAACAAGGTTCTGGCTAAAAACGGTGGTGTGGCGTCCGTTGAAACGGCGCTGAAAACCATGCGATACTATGGGTTCAAACAAAAGGGAATTGAAGACGGCAATGCCATGGAGTTCTGCCGCAAACTGATGAAGGAAGGACTTATTGTCAATGACAGCCACGGCCACACCATTCGTATTTCTCCGCCCCTGGTCATCAATGACGAGGAGATGGATTTCATGGTGGAACGGCTGGAACGGGTGCTGGTTTCTTAACTGTTCAGTATCTGAAATGAATTTCCATTAAAGGGGAGGCTGATCAAATGATCAGCCTCCTTTTTTTTCACAGACAGGGTCTACCAGCATCTGGCAGATTGATTGCGGTACTGGCCGCCGCAATACCCGCCACCCGGGCCGCCCATGGGACCTGGAATATTGTGCTGCTGTGCCTTGGCTCTCAGCTCATTCTGGGTCTTGCTGATATTTTCGGACAGGGTCCTGGCTTTTTGGGGATCAGGGTTTGTTCCTGCCATCAATGCACTCAGCTCAGCCTGGTCGGCAGCGATTGATGCCCGAAGTGCCTGGGTATCTTTGAAAAAGGCGTCCAAGTCTTCCTGGTTGACTGCGGACTGATTAAATTGTTTTCCATATCCGCGCATACCTGTGCCTGATCCGTAACCGCATCCCCAGGCATATGCACTGACTGCAAAAAATCCCACGATAAAAATTGCTGTGACTGCTGTAATTGTTTTTTTCATGATAAACTCCTTTTGATTAACTGGTTATAAAATTTTAGTTCTTAAACCGCCTATGCCATTCGAACTTATGGACTGGATATTGCAACCGGTATGCCAGACAGTATGTAAAAATATAACATATTGTAATTAAAAAAATATTTTCGCTTTCAGTTGTTTTTATCCATTGTAAAAAGGAGATGTGGTGATTAAATTTTAATCACCTTGCCGGATGCCGGTGATTAAAATTTAATCAGTCAGCAGAAGATTATTATGATGCCAGATAACAAAACACCCTATCTAAACCGGTCCATATCACCCTGGGTGATTATTGGAATCAGTGTTGTCCTTGTGGGGGTGGTGGTCACCCAGGCTGCCATGAACTATAACCGTGAAAAAAAATATATGGGGCAGATCCTTTCGGAAAAAGGCGCGGCACTGATTCGATCCTTTGAGGCGGGGACCATCACCGGGATGATGGGCCGGATGGGAAGTGAGGCGCATCTGCAGACCTTGATGGAGGAAACAGCGGCCCAGGAGGACATCTCCTATATCATTATCGCGGATCAATCAGGGATTGTCCTTGCGCATAATCAAAAGGATAAAATAGGTACCCCGTTTACGCCTCCCCTTTCCAAAGACGATGCCCAGCCCTCTGATCATCCTCAATGGCGCACGGTCAAAGGCCAGGGATCCAAAGACTATTTTGAAGTCTATAAAACCTTTCTGCCCGAATTAAAAGGCCGGGGGCAGGGCAAAGGATCAGGGAGACATATGATGGGAGGCCATATGGGCGGTTCCCATCCGTGTGCGCCGGGCTGGATAAAAGGCCTGTCCCGGCAGCGCCTTTTAGACCCTGAAACCCGGCCGGCCATATTCATCGGGATGGACATCGAACCATTTGAACACGCCCGGAAAGAAGATATTCAAAACAGCATCATAAGCATTGCACTGATTTTATTTCTGGGGCTGGGCGGCATTGTCTCCCTGTTCTGGGCCCAGAACCATGCCCGTTCCCGCAGGCTTCTTATGGACACACGGGTATTTGCCACTGAACTGGTAACAAGCCTGCCTATGGGGATTGTGGCTGTGGATGATGCCGCAAAGGTCATCTATGTCAATGAGACCGCTGCCATCCTTTTGGGAAAAGAACTTGACCAGATAAAAGGTAAAAAAGCTGCCCAGGTGCTGCCGCCTTTTTTGCTGACACGGCTTGACCAGGTGGATAACGGCGGCTTTGTTTCAGAACAGGAATTGAAACTGCCCTCCCACACAGGCAGAGCAATTCCGGTCACTGTAACCATTACAAAAATTGCCGGTGCCCAGGGCAATTTCATCGGCCATGTTTTCATTCTTAAAGATTTAAGCCGGATCAGGGCCCTGGAACTTGAAATCAAACAGAAAGAGAAGCTTGCGGCCGTGGGTATCCTTGCTGCCGGTGTGGCCCATGAAGTCAGAAATCCCCTAAGCTCCATAAAAGGCTATGCCACTTATTTCAGCAGCCTGTTTGATCCAAAAAGCGATAATAAAAAAGCTGCCAACATCATGGCTGAGGAGGTTGACCGGGTGAACCGGGTCATCTCGGAACTGCTTGAGTTTGCCCGGCCCATTCAACTGGAATTAAAGAAAACCAGAATTTGTGAACTGGTGGACAAGGCATTGCGGCTGATAAAATATGAAGCAGATCCGGCAGGTATAAAGATCATCAGTTCCGTTGAACCGGACCTGCCCGAAGCTGAGGTGGATAAAGACCGGTTGACCCAGGTGCTGCTCAACATTTTTATAAATGCCATCCAGGCCATGCCGTCGGGCGGTACCTTAACTGTCAGCGTTAAGGCCATGGAGAGCAGGCTGCAATTCGAAATACTGGATACGGGCAGCGGCATATCCGCCGAAGACCAGGCCAATATATTCAATCCCTATTTTACAACCAAAAAACGAGGTACAGGCCTTGGCCTTGCCATTGCCTTTAAAATCATCGAAAGCCATGGCGGGACCATCACCATTGAAAGCCTGAAAAACAAGGGCACCACATTTATGATTTCAATTCCCCTGAAACAAAACAAACCGGGGCAGAACAAAGAGGAGCTGATATGAAAGGACGATTACTGATTGTTGATGATGACGTAGCCCACCTGTCAATGCTTGAAACCCTTTTAAAAAGTCTTTCTTACGCCATTGAATGTGTCAAAGACGGCGCGGATGCCATCCGGCAAGTACAAAAAAACCCCTATGACCTTGTTCTCATGGATGTCAGGATGGCCAACGTAGGCGGTATGGAGGCACTCAAAGAGATAAAGCTCCTCAACCCCGCCATACCGGTCATTATCATGACAGCCTACTCTTCGGTGGATAAAGCGGTTGAGGCCATGCGGCTGGGGGCGGATGACTATCTGACCAAGCCCTTGAATTTTGAGGAACTTAAACTCTCCATCGAGCGGGTAACAAAACATCTGCAATTGTCCCTGGAAAACAGCCAGCTTAAGGCACAACTGCTGGGCGAGGGGGACTTTTCCGGGATTATCGGTACAAGTCCGGCCGTCAAAGAGGTCATTGGCACGGCTAAAATTGCCGCGCCCACCGATGCCACCATTTTGATTTCCGGGGAGAGCGGTACCGGTAAAGAGCTGTTTGCAAAAGCCATTCACAAAAACAGCAAACGAAAAGACCACCCTTTGATCTCGGTGAATTGTGCCGCGTTAAGTGAGACCCTGCTGGAATCTGAATTATTCGGCCATGAAAAAGGGGCGTTTACCGGGGCGGACAAACCCAGGGACGGCCTTTTTATATCTGCGGATAAGGGCACGATTTTTCTTGATGAAATCGGAGAGATTCCCTTATCCATGCAGGTAAAACTGCTCAGGGTTCTCCAGGAGAAAGAGATCCAGAAAGTGGGCTCCGATAAGGTCAAAAACATTGATGTGCGTGTGATTGTGGCCACCAACAAAAATCTGGAAAAAGAGGTGGAAAAGGGGGCTTTCCGGCAGGATCTGTTTTACCGGCTTAATGTCATCAATGTAAAAGTGCCCCCATTGCGGGACAGAACAGATGACATCCCTTTGCTTGCCCAGAAATTTTTAAACAAGTACACAAAAGAGAACAAAAAAACCATTAAAGGGTTTACCCCCATGGCCATGGATGCCCTGGTCAAATACCGCTGGCCGGGCAATGTGCGCGAACTTGAAAATATCATTGAACGCGCCATTATCCTGTGTCCGGGGCAGTATATCTGTGAAAAAGATCTGCCCTCAAATGTGATAAAGGATTATGAACCGGAAAACCTGGTCCGGCACCCGCTTTCCGGGGGAGGGAAAACCCTGGATGAAATCGAAAGCATTGCTCTGATTGAGACGCTTCGGCAGACAAAGGGCAACAAAACCGAAGCGGCCAGGATTCTTAACATTACAAGAACAACGTTGAACAACAAGCTTAAGCGGCATAACCTGGACCTGGATAAGATTCTGCCGGCAAACCCATAATTGTAGCGGCTTGGAATAATTGATTCGGGTGTTAAGATTCAAATAGTGTAACGCTGTAACCTCGGGTGTCAAAGGGTAAAAAAATATCATGCGTCAGCATTGTCAAAAAAAGTAGTGTCGGCGCATGGATTGGTGTGAAAGAGCTTGACAATTAAAGGGGAACGGACTATATGTATGTGCATAAATATAGAGGGGAGTAGTTATCGGCTGAAGAAAAAGCCGACCCGGATTCCGTCAAGACGGTCGAAAGACCCGGAACCGGGGCAGGTATCCTGTAAACAAGACCTTTATCCCGGCGATCATGCCGAGGGTAAAGGTCTTTTTTATTATCGGCATGGCATATATGAACGATTTGATTAAGAAGGATGGTATCTATGATTGCTGAAATCACCTGGGTCCATTGGACTGCATTTATCCTGGCCGTTATCCTGTTCCTGGCCATGGATCTGGGTTTGTTCCACCGGAAGGCCCATGCTGTCAGGTTCAAAGAGGCCCTGCTGTGGACGGGCATATGGATTGCGGTGGCCATGGGATTTGCATGGGGGCTGAATGCGCTGCGCGGGCAGGAAGAGGCCCTTGAATTTTTAACGGGCTATATTGTGGAGCTGTCCCTGTCCATGGACAATGTGTTTGTCATTGCCTTGATTTTCAGGTATTTTCAGGTTCCCTTAGCCTATCAGCACCGGGTCCTGTTCTGGGGCATCATGGGTGCCCTTGTTCTGAGAGGAAGCATGATCTGGGCCGGAGCCGCCCTGGTACGGCAATTTGAATGGACCCTGATCGTTTTTGGCGCTTTTCTGGTTTTCAGCGGAATCAAACTGCTGTTTGCCAAAGAAGAAAGTGTGGAACCGGAAAAAAATATCTTAATGCGATTGGCCCGAAGATTTATGCCCATAGCCCCTTCCTATGATCAGCAGCGCTTTGTCACCATTGTCAGCGGCCGCCGCATGTTTACCCCTCTCGTTCTGGTACTCATCATGGTGGAGGCCACGGACCTTATATTTGCACTGGATTCCATTCCTGCGATTTTCGGCATCACGACAAAGGAGTTTATTGTCTTCACCTCCAATGTTTTCGCCATTCTGGGGCTGAGATCCCTTTATTTTGCCCTGGCCGGGGCCATCGACTATTTCCGTTTCCTGAAATTCGGACTGTCATTGGTGCTGGTATTTATCGGTGTCAAAATGCTTCTGCTGAAATTCATTCACATCGCCACTCCCGTGTCTCTGGGGGTCATCGGAACAATCATTCTGTGCTCCATCGGGCTTTCTCTGGTGAGCCGTTGGATACAAATCCGCAAGGCATTGAAGTGGAAAGCAATATCCGGCAAGGAGGTGGATTGACAGGCTTGATTTTAATGCCGATCGGTCCTTGGCCGCCGGTAATCATTAAAAATCAAATAGATATGACATATTAAGAGGCTGAATCAGGGCTGGATGACTGCATTCAGGATGGCTCAAAATTAAACAATGGAGGAAATGTAATGCTGAAAGTTTCAAGACCCAAGATGACCCTGACGGTTTTAACGGTGATGGTATTTTTTATGATAGCCGGGTTCATGGAAGTTGCCGATGCCCGGACAAAGAGCGGCGGACGGTCCTTCAGAAAAGCGCCGGCCGTATCAAAACCGGCGGCCCAATCCCAGACGCCAAGAGCCTTAGGCAGTCCCATGGGCGGATCCTTTACCCGGGGTCTGGCCGGCGGCATCATGGGCGGGTTCCTGGGCAGCATGCTTTTTGGCGGAATGGCCCATGGCATGGGCGCGGGAGGCTTTGGCGGCAGTGGATTCGGGCTGTTTGAAATCCTGCTCCTGGCAGGTGTTGCTTATTTCGTTTACCGATGGTTTTCCCGTCGGAAAGCCCTTGCCGGGAATACCGGATCACCCTTTTCAACGGACCCGCCCCCGCCTTCCCGGCTGTTTTCCGGCTCAAGCACCTCCCGGGAGACACAGGAGAATATGGTGGAAGATCCCCTGGTCGCCGGTGTGAGAGAAATCTGGGCCGTTGACGGCAGTTTTGATCCTGATGCATTTAAAGAAACCGCCCAGGATCTGTTTTTCAAGATCCAGGCCGCATGGACCCGCCGGGATGCCTCAGTGCTGAAGCCCTTTGTGGGGGATCAGTTGCTGGAGGAATATGAGCAGCATTTTAAAGATCTCAAACACCAGGGCCATCTCAACCGCCTCGAAAACATTGCCGTTCGGAATGTTGAACTGATGGCCGCCGGGGTCCAGGGCGGCGAGATGTTTGTCACGGTCCGATTTACCGCCAATCTGCTGGATTATACCGTGGATGAGAAATCCGGAGAGGTTGTGACGGGAGATTCTGAAAATCCCGTGAAATTTGATGAGGCATGGACCTTTGCGGCTCCTGCAGGAAGCAGGGCGTGGAAACTGGAAGGCATAGAGGCTTGAGCCGGATATTTAGAGGTGGCGGTTTATGAAGGGGCGCCCAATGCCTTTGCTACGGGCCCCAGTAAAACCAATGCCCTGGTGGCGGTGTCCACCGGTTTGATGCAGGGCATGAACCGGCGGCAGATAGATTTTTCCCGTCAGCGGGAATACCGGGCCGATATGGGGGCAGCCGACCTCATGGGCGGCCGGCAGCCCATGATTGATGCCCTGCGCGTCCTCGGCAGCCTGGGCGCAGGGGAGCTGCCTAAAGAAATGGCTGCCAGCGGGATTTCAGGCAAGGATATGATGTCATTGCTCAGCAGTCATCCCGCCGCTGGAAGCCCGGATTGCCGCTCTGCAATCAGCACATTGAGCGCCGCCACCAGCAAAGTTATCGGGCTTGTATATTAAACACATGCAAGGTTCGAAAGGTTAAAATTGAATCATATGGATTTCATTTGGCTTGATTGACATGGACGGGAGAAGGGTGGATAAGCTCCTGGTGTCACGGCAGGACTTTGATAAAGAAGCGCTTAAGCCGGAATAGCAGGCGCAAAAGAGCAGCTTACATGTCTGCCAGATAGAACGCGATCAATTCCGGTTTATTAGGCCGGATGGGACGTCAGGTTAGTATTTACTCTTTGGAATTATGTGATATAATTCGATTTCAGAATCTTATCTGTTTTTTAAAGTCCAACTTCTTAAGGCAAAATCATGGTCACAGAAAATCAGGAAAGACACTTGCTTACCCAGAGCCCTCCCCCGGGAACGGCCCGGGTTCTATTCTGCGGAGATATTGCCGTTTTCACACTTTGCGTATCCCCTGACAGTCCGGGCCGGGCCTTTGTCAGAACCAACCTGGGCAATGCAAATGCGATCCGCAGAGAAATCATCCACCGAGTGGAAAAAAACGGAATCAAACTGGGCGAGGCCTGGCATGACCTGCCCATGAAAGAAGATGGTGATGGAATTTTTTCCATCTGCCTGCCCCTGGTCCAGACCGGATCGTTCCAGACCAAATGTTTTTTCCTTCCCCGGGGCAGTGATGTCCCGGTCTGGCCCGAAGGGAACAACACCATCCTCTGTGTTGAACCGGCCGGCACCTGCTGCGCCAATATTATTTATAACGCTTTTGTGCGGCAATTCGGCCCCACCAAGGACGCAAAGTACCAGGCCCCCAACCTGGATTCCGTGATCAGCAGACTGGATAACCAGGGATTCACAGTGATCCCCAAATCCGGAAAATTCAGGGATCTGAAGGAACAGTTGAACTTTATCTTTTCCCGGATGGGCTGCCGGGCGCTTCACCTTCTGCCCATCCACCCCACGCCCACCACCTATGCCCGGATGGGCCGGTTCGGAAGCCCCTATGCAGCCCTGGACTTTTCAGATGTGGACCCGGCCCTGGCCCAGTTTGACCCGGCAGCCACCCCCCTTGAACAATTCATGGAACTGGTGGATGCCGTGCATGACCACGACGGCTACCTGATCCTTGACATTGCCATCAACCATACCGGCTGGGCAGCCAGTCTTCATGAATCCCATCCCGAGTGGCTGGACCGGGAGGATGACGGCAAAATCCGCATGCCCGGCGCCTGGGGTGTTGTGTGGGCCGATTTGACCAAGCTGGATTACCGGCACACGGATCTGTGGCAGTACATGGCTGATATTTTCCTGCTCTGGTGCCGCAGGGGCGTGGACGGATTCCGGTGTGATGCCGGGTACATGATCCCGGAACCGGCCTGGGAATATATTATCGCCAAGGTCAGGAGCCAGTATCCCAACACCGTGTTTTTCCTTGAAGGCTTAGGGGGTTCTCCGGATGCAACCCGTCACCTGCTCCAGCACGCAAATTTCAACTGGGCCTATTCAGAGCTTTTCCAGGAATACTCCCTTGAGCAGATATCCCGGTACATTCCCCATGCCATAGACCTTTCAAATACCTGCGGCCACCTGATCCATTTTGCGGAAACCCATGACAATGACCGCCTGGCCAAGGTGTCCCATACCTACGCAAAAATGAGGACCGGCCTTTGCGCGCTTTTCAGTATCTGCGGGGGATTTGGATTTACCAATGGCGTGGAATGGTTTGCCAGGGAAAAAATAAATGTCCACAACTCCCCGGGCCTGAACTGGGGGAATCCTGACAACCAGGTGGATTATATCACCCGGCTTCATCTTCTTTTACGGGAACACCCTGCCTTTTTCAGTCGGGCGCAATTAAAACTCATCCATGAAAAAGAGGGCCAGGCCCTGGCTTTGCTAAGATTCAACCCCCGCCATAATTCCCGGGTGCTGGTGCTGGTCAACCTGGACTGCGACAGTCAGGTCATGGCGGTGTGGCCGGCCGGCCTGGAAGGTGGCGCTGCATTTCCTTGGACAGACCTGATTTCAGGCGAGACTGTCCAGGCAGAAAACAAGGATGGGAAGTTCCGCATACTCCTGAAACCGGGCGCAGTGCTGGCCTTAAGTCCTAAAAAGAGTGATCTGGACCTGCTTGGGTCCCAGCCGGCCGGACATCTGTCCATGCCGGGCAGGGTTCTGATGCAGAAACGAAGGGCCCTGGCCCTTGAAGTGATCACTGCGGTGAACGGCCACATGAATCTGGCTGACCTGGATGTGAACCAGGCCGCCATGGACCTGGCTCGGGAGCCTGAAACCTTTATCCGCAGACTTTACCCGGACAGGCGGCCCTGCCGTACCATCCTGTTCGATGCCCACAAGGATGTCAATCGCAGGGTAATGGTCCCCCCGGGCTTTTTCCTGCTGGTCCGGTGCAGCCGGCATTTCAGGGTTCAGCTTGAGGAAGCAGGGCCGGACAAACAATGCCTGGGATTTTGTGAAAGCCTGCCCGCAGAAGGAATTTCCGGATACCAGGCCATTTTCACGCCCATGGAAATAAAAGAGAATCACAGGGACTGCCTGCTCAAACTGCGCATATCCGGACCCGAAGGAACCAAAATAATTACCGGCCATATCCGGTATCTGCCCCCCTTTGAGACCCTGAACCTGCGTCTCTCCTTTACCCGCAAGGAGATTGCACAAGACCCGTCCATCAAGCAGTTGTCCACCACGCGCCTTGGTGCAATGATGCGGGCAGGGGCAAGTTTCAGCCACCTGGAGAGCCGTTACGATGCTCTTTTGGGCGCCAACCTGAATCCCAGCCTGCCCGAAAACCGGTGGATGCTCCTGTCCCGGTTCAAGATCTGGGGTGTATTCCAGGGCTATTCCAGGGAACTTGGGCCGGACTGCCTGGATGCCTTCTGGGCCTCCCATGGCCAGGGCGGCAAATGGCGGTTCAGGATTCCCTCATCCGAAGGCAGGTATTATGTCATTGATCTGTTCCTGGAGATGGACCGGAAAACCAACACCGTGACCCTGACCCTGCACCGGGAAACCGCTCCGGCGGATAATCCCCGGCGCCTTCAGCCCTGGCGCGACGTTACGCTTATCATCCGTCCCGATATTGAAGACAGAAGTTTCCATGACACGGTTAAAGCCTTTAGCGGCCCTGAACAACAATGGCCGTCCCGGGTTTCGGCATTTGAGAACGGATTTTTCTTTCATTCCCAAACAGGACAGATACTCCGGCTGTCAAGCAGCAGGGGTATATTTTTCATGAACCCGGAATGGCAATACATGGTCCACAGACATGTTGAAGCCACCCGGGGACTGGATGCCGACTCAGATCTGTTCAGCCCGGGTTATTTCAACATCAATGTCAAGGGCTCAGACACTGTGCGCCTGAACGCCTGTATCCTTGATAAAGAGGCAATGCCTGAATCTGCAGACGGCAAAAAAATTGCCTTGCCCGGTCCGTTTCATTCAACCGTGCCGTTTTTCCAGGCAGCCCAGGCAAGCCTTGATGCATTCATCGTGGACCGGGGAGCGGAAAAAAGCGTGGTGGCAGGATATCCCTGGTTCCTGGACTGGGGCAGGGACAGCCTGATCTTCTGCCGTTCCCTGATTGAGCTTGGCCGGACCCGGGATGCCTTTGCCATGCTCTCCCTTTTTGGAAAATTTGAAAAGGACGGCACCCTGCCCAATATGATATGCGGTGACGATGCAAGGAATATTGAGACTTCGGATGCGCCCTTGTGGTTCTTTGCCTGCTGCCGGGAGCTGGCCCAAACTTTAGGCAAAGCAGCGGTGCTCACCCAAAAAATCGGACAGCGCACCATGATTCAGGTGCTCAAAGACATGGCTTCATCCATGATCAACGGCACACCCACCGGTGTCAAGGCAGATCCGGAATCCATGCTGCTCTACAGCCCGGCCCATTTTACCTGGATGGACACCAATTTCCCGGCAGGCACCCCCCGCCAGGGATATCCCGTTGAAATCCAGGCGTTGTGGTGTCATGCCCTTCAATTTTTATCCCAGGTTGATGATGTGGACCCACAAACGCCATGGCAAAAACATGCTGACACAGTAAAACGCGCCATCATGGATCTGTTCTGGCGCGAAGAGGATGGTTTTTTCAGTGACTGCCTGCACTGCAGCGGACCGGTTGACGCCGGACATGCAGTCCCTGATGATGCCCTGCGGCCCAATCAGCTGCTGCTGATCACTTTAGGGGTTATCGACAATCCCCAGATCATGGCCCGGGTGGTGGAAACCTGCCGGGAGCTTCTGGTGCCGGGTGGCATCAGAAGCCTTGCGGACCGGCCCCTTGCCATGCCCTTGTTCATTGAACGGGACGGGCAGCGCCTGGCAGATCCCCATGCCCCATATGCCGGGCATTACCAGGGAGATGAGGATACCCAAAGGAAGCCGGCCTACCACAACGGCACAGCCTGGACATGGCAGTTTCCCGTGTTCTGCGAGGCCTGGGCCACAGCCTTTGGTGCGCCGGGTATTCCGGCGGCCCTGGCCTGGCTGGGCAGCGCTTTGCCATTGATGCGCACAGGCGCGGCAGGTTTTGTACCTGAAATCCTTGACGGCAATTTCCCGCACACCCCCAGGGGATGTGATGCCCAGGCCTGGGGATGCAGCGAAATTGCCCGGGTTACCCATAAACTGACCCGGAGTTTAATTTAATTATTTATAGTATATTTATTACATAGTATATTTATTTAAGTTAATTAGTTGCGACCCGTCAGCAAACCAGGAAATGGGAGGTGGTCATGCCCAATAGACCAAGAATTCTTATTGTAACCCCGGAAGTCACCTATCTGCCTGAGGGTATAAGCCCCGGGGATGATGATTATTCGGCCAAGGCCGGGGGCCTGGCAGATGTGTCGGCCGCATTGATCTCCGCATTGTATGATCTAAGCTGCGATGTTCATGTGGCCATACCCGACTACAGGTCCATCTATCACGGCGATAACGAGCCAAGGCATCACAGGGAGGTGGAAAAAATCCGCCGGCGTCTGCGTGAGAAACGGATTCATTTTGCCGCGGACCGGGTCTTCCTTTATAAGGACGGGGTCTATTCCGGTTATTCGGATAAAGACCTCAAAGTGTCCCTGGCGTTCCAGCGGGAGGTGATCAACAATATCATCCCAAGGGTGGAGCCTGACATCATCCACTGCAACGACTGGATGACCGGCTTGATTCCGGCCATGGCCAGGCGATACGGGATCCCGTGCCTGTTTACCATTCATAACATCCATACCATGACCTCTACCCTGGCCGAAATTGAGGACAGGGGAATTGATGCGGCAGCCTTCTGGCATTGGCTCTACTTCAAATATCCGCCCGCTAACTACGAGGAGACCCGGGATACCAACCGGGTGGATTTTCTGGCGTCAGGGGTGTTTTCCGCCCATTATGTGAACACGGTAAGCCCAACCTTCCTGCGTGAGATTGTCGAAAACCGGCACCCCTTTGTGGAACCGCAGCTCAGGGAAGAGCTGGCCCACAAATGGCACGCCGGATGCGCCACAGGCATTTTAAATGCACCTGAGCCGGAATTCAATCCAGCCGTGGATGAGATGGTCCAGTTTAATTACGGCCCCAAAAACCACCGTGCCCAGAAAATGCATAATAAAATTTTTCTGCAGCAATCCGTAGGCCTTGGGATAAATCCCAATGCGCCTCTGTTTTTCTGGCCCTCCCGCCTGGATCCTGTGCAAAAGGGGTGTACGCTGCTGGCAGAAACCATGTATGATATTATTTCCCGTTACTGGGATACCGGCATTCAGATTATATCTGTGGCAGACGGGACATATCAGAAACATTTCCACGACATTGTCAATTTCCATGGCCTGCACCAGCGGATCAGTATCTGGGGGTTCAACGAACAATTGTCCCACCAGGCTTTTGCAGCCAGTGACTTTATCTTCATGCCCTCCTCCTTTGAGCCGTGCGGATTGCCCCAGATGATCGGAGGGATTTACGGCAGCCTGCCCATTGTATTTGACACAGGCGGCCTGCATGATACGGTCAGACAACTGGATGCGGAGCATTCAACGGGCAATGGATTTATTTTCAATGTGCACGATGCCCAGGGACTGAACTGGGCCGTGGACCGTGCCATGGATTTTTTCCGCCTGGATCCGGATGAAAAAGAAGGTCATATCCGCAGGATCATGACTGAATCTGTACTTGAATTCAACCACAGCCGTTGCGCTGCAAACTATATTGAACTATATGAAAAAATGCTCAAAAGGCCTTTCCTGGTCTGATCCGTTATGGACAAATGATCCGTATCTGTCACCTTTTAAGCCCATTATCCGGTCACGTTTTGAAAAGGCCCTGGCAAAGGCGGAAAAACTCAAACACAAAAAATCCTGGGCAAAGATTGCCGACTACCATGAGGTGTTTGGCCTGCACAGGGATAAAAAGGGCTGGGTATTCAGGGAATGGGCACCCAATGCAACGGCCATGTTTATCCTCACACCAGCCAATAACTGGGAAAAATCTTCGGACTGGGAAGTTAAAGGGCCTGACCCCAAAGGCATCTTTGAGGCCCGGTTTCCTGACCGTTTTTTTTGCCATGAACAGCTTTACCGGCTCAAGGTGGTATGGGACGGCGGGGAAGGCGACCGTATCCCCACGGCAGCCACCCGGGTCGTCCAGGACAATGCCACCTATATTTTCAATGCCCAGGTATGGGCACCTGACCAGCCGTACCAGTGGCAGACACAAGTCCCCAACCTGCCGACAAGCCCTCTTTTGATCTACGAAGCCCATACAGGAATGGCCCTGGAGGACGGCAGGGTCGGTACCTGGCGGGAATTTGCCGACCACATCCTGCCCCAGGTCATTGACGCAGGGTACAATACCCTGCAGATGATGGCGGTCCAGGAGCATCCCTATTACGGTTCCTTTGGATACCATGTGTCGTCTTTTTTTGCCCCCTCTTCCCGGTTCGGCACACCGGATGATTTCAGGTACCTGGTGGACAGGGCACATCAGGCCGGCATCCGCGTACTCATGGATATTGTACACTCCCACAGCGTGAAAAATGAGGTGGAGGGTCTGTCGCGGTTTGACGGTTCCATGTACCAGTTTTTTCATGACTTGGGCCGGGGGGATCATACGCTTTGGGACTCCCGGTGTTTTGACTATGGCAAAACGCAGGTACTCATTTTCCTGCTCTCCAACCTGAGATATTTTCTTGAGCAATTCCGGGTGGACGGATTCCGGTTTGACGGCGTAACCTCCATGCTGTTTGCCGATCACGGGCTGGGGCGTGCCTTTACAGGGTACCAGGATTATTTTGGTGAGGATGTGGATGAAGATGCCTTAAGTTATCTTTATGCGGCCAATGACCTGGTTCATGAAATCCGGCCCGATGGAATAACCATTGCAGAAGATGTGAGCGGGTATCCCGGACTAGCTGCGCCAGCCAAATTATGCGGCACAGGCTTTGATTTCAGATTTGCCATGGGGGTGCCTGATTACTGGATCAAGCTGCTCAAGGAGGTCAGGGACGAAGCCTGGCACCTGGGAACGGTGTGGTATGAACTGACCCGGCACAGGGACGAAGAGCGCACGATCAGTTATGTGGAGTGCCATGACCAGGCCCTGGTGGGGGATCAGACCGTGATGATGCGCCTGATGGGCGAAAAAATCTATAATTCCATGGAAAAATCCAACACAGGCATTACCACTTGCCGGGCCGTGGCCCTTCACAAGATGATCCGCCTTGTGACCCTGGCATGCGCCCACAAAGGATACCTCAATTTCATGGGCAATGAATTCGGCCATCCCGAATGGATTGATTTTCCATCTCCTGCCAATGGATACTCCTTTCATCACGCCAGACGCTTGTGGTCCCTGAAGTATGACAGGAATCTGTATTTCCCGGATCTGTTCGCCTTTGACAAACAGATGATTGCCCTGGCAAAACAAACGCATTTGTTTGCATGGGACCGCCCAGCGCTTTTGCACATCCACGAAAATGACAAAATTCTGGCATTTGAGCGGTCCGGCCTCGTTTTTGTGTTCAACTTTCATCCGGAACACTCTTTTTCCGATTACCTGATTCATGCACCGGCAGGCAAATATGAAATGCGCCTGGACACGGATGAAACCCGGTTCGGCGGATTGGGCCGCCTGAACCCGGACCAGGTGCATTTTACCAGGCCCCTGGGTGATGTGGCTGAAAACCGTCATGCCCTGAGTCTTTACCTGCCCAGCCGCTGCGCACTGGTTCTGGCTAAAGCTACCCCTTGAAGGAATTAATCCCCCATATACCGTCCGCATATTCCTGGATAGCCCGGTCACTGGAAAAGATCCCGGTGCGGGCAATATTTTTCAGCGACATGGAGAGCCATTTGGTACGGTCCTTATAG
>NZ_JBFXHE010000012.1:0-29019 GCF_050177295.1 Desulfobacter sp. | reverse complement strand
CATCCAGTCGAAACAACGCCTTAAAATAATGGTCGAGTTCGTCTTGATATGAACCTTTAATAAAATTCATGAAATACAAAATAAGCGTCTGGAATGTAAGTGCTCGTTTGCGTGTGAAATCTTTCTTTTTTTTTTAAGTTCGTTCATAACGCTGGCAAGCGAGGAAAGGCCTTGCTCCATTCGCTTGTCGAGCTTTTGATCAAATAAGACCTTGAAACGCAACATGAGCCTTTAAATAAACGCCCCAATCAACCCATAAGCATGTCCTGTGTCAAAGTTACATGCAACTACCCTTCTGTCCGGATCTGCATTTCGCATTCCCGGCAGTTAAAGGTCACTTGGAAACGGTGTTTGCCATGGGTCAGAAACAGCGGCTCCAAAGAAGACTGATCTGGGGAATTGCTCCGGTTTTTCTCTGCCTTTCCAGAACACCACCCAAGGCTGCGGCGGATACAGTGTTTTGTGGTCATGACCGGAGTCCCCGGTCCTGGCGGGGCACATTCAAAGGCAGGCGCAATGGATGTTACGCCTCTTTTCTTATAGAACTGAACCGCCAGATGATTGGCTGCATTGGCCCGGAAATCAAGATCGGTACGATAAAAAGGAACTGGGACAGGCCTTGGCGCAACAGTGAGCCGCGCATGGGCCTTTAACCGGTTCTTTTTCAGGCAGTCCAAAAGGTTCCGGCGCAGGCGGTTCAGGTCAGCGGCAGGCAAGAACACCGGTTTTGAAAGGATTTCAAGGCGGTTCAGCAAAAAACAGGTATTGCCCAGTTTGCCCAACTGCTTTTCAATAGCTGCCCTGGCCGTGTCTGGATTGCGGGCAGGTTCGCCAGGGATACAAAGCCGGGCCTGGGCCCCGACATTGTCCTCATCCACACAGGAGATCTCAAATCCTTGGGGGTGTTCACAAAATTTCATATCCAGGTATATCTTTCTTTGGGCGGTCATGCCTGCCAAAGACGCGCAAACCCAAGGTCATGGTTTCTGAATACCATGGTTCCCTTAGGCAGATCATCTTCGTGAATCCGTGTTTTGCCGGACGGGAACACAAATGCGTTTTCATCCACCCCGTTCACATAAAATCCTTTGAGCCTGCCCGGTGCTGTGGGAAAACATATCCCGTCCCCGGCCCGCAGATCATGGACCCGGTCCAGTACCAGGGCCTCAATGTCATCAACTTAAGCATTGAATATTTTATTTTACCATGAACGACATGAAGAGCATGAAGAATATATGCCGGAAAATCAATCTTCATGTCCTTCATGCGCTTCATGGTTTTAATTTGGATGCTAACTTTATGACATTGAGTTAAGACCTGTACTGAAATCTGAGCAATAGTTTTGAAGTTCAAAGTTCCATTCCAAAAATTTGTTTTATGTGATAAGCTTCCGGCATGAAAGTCAGGGATGTAATCAAGCTGATTAAAAATGACGGATGGTATCTGGTCGCCATGAAAGGGAGCCACCGGCAGTTCAAACATCCTTTGAAGCCCGGACGGGTTACCATTTCCGGCAAATCCGGGGATGATGTGTCAACAGGAACTCTTGGAAGTATCTATAAGCAGGCGAGGTTGAAATGAGAAAGTATCTGGTTGTTGTTGAAGAAACGGAAACAGGATTTTCCGCCTTTTCGCCTGATCTGGACGGGTGTATTGCTACGGGGACAACAAGAGAGGAAGTCGAGACCTTGATAAAAGAGGCAATGCAGTTTCATCTCGAAGGAATGAAAGAAGACGGTCTTCTCACCCCTGTTCCCCATTCCTACTCGATCTACTGTGAGCTTGCATAAGGGCCTCGGAAAAAAATTCGGCGCAATATTGTGGCATTTATTTCTTCCGAGGCCCTATTATAGCGGGATTGGGGAGATCATTTCAACCATTCCCCCAGGTTCATTTTATATTGTTCTTTAAACGCACTGGAAAAATGGCTCAAACAAGAATAGCCCACAAACGAGGGGGCCTCGGTCAATCCCCTCGTCGCAGCCAAAATTTTTTTATTTCGATGGAAAACTGGGGCGTTTCAATGCGATTGGGTGCTTTAACGGCAAACACCCGCATATTCTGCTCCACAAATTTGCAGGCCAGCCGGATCTGTTCATCCAGCGAGCCCGTGATATCTTTTGCATCCAACTGGTAAGCCGCATTGCGCTCCACGCCCCGGTAACAAACAGACTGCGGGGTACCACAGCAATCTGGATGATATTTTTTTCCCTGCCATGGTGATCAGGCATAATGAACTTTCGAATCAGACAATCCAAGGGAGGGTCTATTGAATCATTGCAGATGGAACGTACCCATCCCTCAACTATATCCAGACAATTCCAAGGTATGCCTTTAATTTCCCTATCGTTTTCAACTTTAAAACAGAGTCTTCGCCCAAAGCAATTTGTTTAAGCAGGCCGGATATGTTTTCAAACATGGTCATTCCCTCAGATTCCTTACCCCTGTCGGACAAGCCGTTTGAACCCAAGGCTCTGCTGCAGGACAAAACCTCAAAAGGAATCAATCACTATTTGATCAGCTGAACAACCTGTTTGAACGCATCGCACCGGGCTGTTTTCATCAACTCAAAAAAAGCCATCTCCACGCTGGTAATCTGCGCCCCGGCCCCGGCCAGGCGATCGAGGCCGATCTGTCTGTTTTCAGGCGTTCTGGAGGAGACACAGTCGGCCACCACCTGGACCTGGCACCCCTGGTCAATCAAATCAATCCCTGTCTGGCATACGCAGATATGGGTCTCAATACCTGTAAGCAGGATTTCCCGTCTGCCGCATGTGTTCAAAGCCTGCATAAATGAAGGTTCGGCACAACAGGAAAAACTGTGTTTTTCAATGGGTTTTTGATCCTCCATCAACACGGCCAGGCACTCGGTGGTGGCCCCCAGTTTGGCGGGAATCTGCTCCAGCCATATAATGGGCACACCCAACGCTTTCATCCCTTTGATCATAATCTCAAGGCTGTTAAACAACGCCTCTTTACGATACATCAGCTGTGCCAGCTGCCCTTGAACATCCACCAGCATCATGACTGCATTGTCTCTGGTAAACATAACTACTTCCTTTCTTTAGAGGATTTCTGGAAAGCGGCCTTTGCCTTTGAATTTAAATTCTAAGATTTACAAAAATAACTGATAAATTCCCGCCCACAATTTATAATTGTACCTGCCGCTTTTGCATCGCTATCGGGATCGGAATATCCATTGTTTTCGATTCCGATCCTGACAGCGATAGTGCTTTCATATCAAAATGCAGTTACTTTGGGCAACGCCGTGAATTATTATACATTTTTACATCAAAGGCGTATTGGGTATCAGTTCCCATATGCCGCAGGGACAGGCCCCTTTACAGAATCCGCATCCAATGCATTTGGATTGATCCACCACGTATTCAAAGCCGGTTTCCTTTTCCTGCCGGCTGATGGCCCCTTCAGGGCAGACTGCCACGCAGATGCCGCAATCCCTGCAATTTCCGCAGGAGGCGCAGTCCTGAGCGCACGCTTCCAGGTTATCGGCATCCTGTCTGGGATTATAATAAGTCAGACTTACACGCCGGGTGTCGATCATGGGGGCAAGGCCGTCCATATCCGGTACCTGGCCTTTGAGAAGCTGATCAATGACAATGGCTGTCCGTCTGCCCGCCCCGATCGCGTCGGTGATAAGTCCCGGGCCCACGGCATCCCCGATGGCAAAGACCTTTTTATCCGAGGACCGGCCGGCTTCGTCCACCTTGACAAATCCCCTGGCAAGTTCAATCCCCTCGCCAAGGAAGGGGAGATCAGGCACATCTCCAATGGAGATCACCACCGTATTGGCCGGCAGTATTTCGCCAGTGTCAAGTTTAACCCCTTTGGAATTAATTTCTTTGGTAAATAACGGCCAGCGGAACTGGGCCCCGCATTTTTCGGCATCTTCTCTTTCCTTGCCGAATGCCGCCGGTTTCTGGACATCAATAAGGGTGATATCAACAGCACCCAGCCGATAGGCTTCAGTGGCCACATCACACCCCACATTGCCGGCGCCGATGATCACGATCTTCTTGCCCGGTTTTATCTTGCCCGCCTTGGCCTGCTCAAGAAAATCATTGGCAAAGACAGCCAGCTCCGCTCCTTTGACCGGAAGGGCCCGGGGTTTTTTTGCACCGGCGGCCACCACAACATAGTCATGGCTGTTCTTTATCTGGTTGAACTTTTCCGCATCAATTTTCTCTCCCAGCCGGATATCCTTTATATAAGACTTTATCCGGTCAATTTCCGCATTCAGGGTCTCGGCAGGAATTCGGGATTCGGGAATCACAGCGGAAATTTTTCCGCCAATGGTCTGGCCGGCTTCAAATACCGTGGCGGTGTGGCCTTTCAGGGTAAGTTGCCAGGCCGCAGAAATACCGCCCGGGCCTGCGCCGATGACAGCCACTTTCTTTTGGGATTTTTTGGCAGGTTTTGGCGGTTTGACATTCTGGGCAGCCTGGCCCAGAAGGCGAACATTAATGGGGGCCATATAGGACAGGTTCCGGGTGCAGGACGCCATACACGGGCTGGGGCAGAGGTGACCGCACACCGTCACCGGAAACGGAGAATACTCAAGACCCATGGATATGGCTTCGTCAATGTTATCAGCCCGGACCATGGCCCAGCGCTGCTGGACCGGGATTCCGGTGGGGCAGGATGCCTGGCAGGGCGAGATATATTTTCCCTGCTCCCAGACCGGAATATATCTTCTGTACTCACCCTTGGTAATGACCGGAACAGTGCCCTTTTCCATTTCCTGGAGATCTCCGATCAGGCCGCCGCGGCCAAGCTCCGCATCCCAGACCTGTTCCCTGAACCAGGATAAAGATTTCCGGTCCGGCCCTTCGGCCTTTTCCTGGGGACTTCTGGCTTCAAACAGCCGCCACTCTTTTCGCACAGCCAGCTCGTCAAACAGATTAGGCTGTTTGATTTTTTTCAGAAAATTTTTAAGACCCAGGGTCAGCCATGCCCATTCCTGATCATCAAGGTCCACTTCCTTGGCATCCTTGTCGGAATAACTTTTGGCCTGGCCACGGACAAAGACCTTACCGCCCACCATGCCCACCAAGGGTCTGTAACCCAGAAGCTGTTCCGGGTTAGAAGCCTTTACACCGCAGACAACGGCAATGCCGCCTGCCATGAATTCGCCGAAGTAATCCCCTGCCGTCCCCAGCACCCACAACTCAGGGGGCTCAAATCTGGGATTGCGCTTGGTCATGGTCATGCCCCGGGCGCCAATGGAGCCGCCCACAAAAACCTTGCCCTGGGCTGCGCCGTTCATGGCCCCGTTGGAGGCAGATCCATGCACAATAATTTCAGCACCGGCATTGAGCCAGCCAATGTCATCCGAAGCCGGACCCATGATCTCTATCCGGGTATTGGGTGTGCCAAAGGAGCCTGTGCGCTGGCCGGAATGACCAATGATACGGATGTCCATACTTTCAGGGGCGCAATCCCAGAGTCGTCCGCCAATACCGTGCTGGCCAAAGGCCTGGACTTCAAGCTTTCTGTTGCCCCGCTTGACGTGCTGGTGAATAATCTCTTCAAGCACCCGGGAGGAAATCCGTTTTTCGTCTCTTTTACCTGCTATAAAAATATAGTCGCTTTTCATCATATCCCGTCCTCCTTTACACCACATATTTAATACTGAGGCGGTCAGCAATGTTTTTATCATCAATTCCCAGCGCATCGGACATGCCGATGGGAAGGGAGGTGGAGCGTCCCAGGGGCGCTACGATTTTTTTGAGTTGCGTGTCAAAGGAGACAAAAATATCCACCAGGCGCTGGGCCACATCTTCCGGATCAAGGCGGCGGTAGAGCCTGGGGTCCTGGGACGTGATGCCCTTGGGGCAGATGCCGAGGTTGCATACGTTGCACCGGTCTTCTTCCGTACCCACGCAGCCGGCGGCTGCCTGCATCGCATATTTTCCGATCTGAACCCCGGATGCCCCCAGCATGATCAGGGCCGCTGCATTGGCGGCAATATTGCCGTTTTTGCCAATACCGCCCCCGGCAAATATGGGGACTTCATTCTGTTTGCCAAGGGTTGTCAGATTCAGGTAGTTGTCCCGGACACTACTGGCTATGGGGTGGCCCATGTGGTCCATGGAAACGGCATAGGCAGCCCCTGTGCCGCCGTCTTCGCCGTCAATGGCGAGTCCTGCCGCATAGTCGTTACGTGTCAGGTTGTTCATCACCGCAAGGGAGGTGGAGGTGGCGGAAATCTTCGGATATACCGGAACCCTGAACCCCCATGCCATGGACATGGATAGGATCATCTTGGCCACGGACTCTTCAATGGAGTACTGGGTCTGATGGGTCGGAGGGCTGGGCAGGCTGACACCCTGGGGAACCCCCCGGATGGCGGCAATGAGCTTGTTAACTTTGTGCCACATCAAAAGGCCGCCGTCACCGGGTTTTGCACCCTGGCCGTATTTGATCTCAATGGCGCAGGGGTCTTCTTTCATGTGCGGGATGGCGTGGATGATCTCATCCCAGCCAAAATAGCCGGACGCAATCTGCAGGATTACATATTTAAGGAACCGGGAGCGCAGTAAGCGTGGCGGACACCCTCCTTCGCCGGTGCAGATACGAACGGGCATACCCATCTCTTCGTTCAGGTAGGCAACCCCCATCTGCAAGCCTTCCCACATGGTCGGGGAGAGTGCCCCAAAAGACATGCCGCCGATGATCAGGGGATAAATTTCCCTGACCGGCGGAATCCAGCCCTTTTCCCGCAGGCGTTTCATGTTTTCCCTGGGAGGAAGCACCCGGCCCAGGAGGGTGCGCATCTCAAATTCATGGCGCCCGGCATCCAGAGCCGGATCCGTAAGCATGGAAATACGCGTGAACTTGATTCTGTCAAGCACCGAACCAGAGTCGTTGCGCCGGCCGCCTCTGCGCCGGGGAATGCCATGCTGGTTGATGTGGAATTTCATCCTGTCCAGGCCCGGATTTCGCCTGGGCCGGATGGCATCATTGGGACAGACCAGGGTGCACATGGCGCAGCCGATGCAGGCGTTTTCAACCCGGGTGTCCTGCCGGATCCCGTAAAAGGTGTCATAGGCATTACTGTGCTCGGCATTTTTGCCCACAGACGTTTTTATGACCCGTTTCTGGAACGGATGAAGAGAGATGGCCTTGACCGGACACACAGCCGTACACTGGCCGCACAAGGTACACCGGTCATTATTATATTCGATCTGCCAGGGCAGATCATTCAGGCTTAAAGAGGAAGGTTCAAGGCTTCTGTTTGACGACATATATTTACCTCCTGCCGCTCAGGGCTTACAATGGCTGTATCAAGATGCATGGGTTGAATGTCCATGGTTTTGTCTCGGTCGGGTATGGCGGCATCCAGTCCGCAGATCTCGGATGAAAAGGCAAACATGCCCGGCTTGCCCCCCACCACGCCGGGCCGCAGTTTCTTGCGGTCCTGAACCATGAACATGGAGTGATCCGGCAGGGTGCCGATGACCATATTGGGGCCGTCAATGATTAAAGGGCGGCAGGTCTTTTTCAAATGATCCAGAAATTCAAAATTGGGATGCTTTTCAAGGGCATCACGCTGAAGCGGCGTGATCACATGCTTATAGCCGTCAATGCCCAGGCCCAGCTCTTCCATGGAAAAGTGAAGGATGTGGGCGAACACTTCAGAATCGGACTGATATCCGGTATAGCCCGGGATATTCCTTGAGGAAAGAAAATCCTTGATGGGGATAAACGCCGTATTTTCACCATTGGTCATGGTGCAGTACCCCTTGATAAAGAACGGATGGCAGGCATACAGGCTGATGGCGTAATTTGTGTTTTGCCGCCCCTGGGCCATGATCACCCGTGCTTCAAGTTCTTTCCTGTCAAGGCCCAGGTATTCGCCCAATTTCATGGGATCCCCGATCTCCTTGAGCATGATGGTGTCCGGCCAGAAGGAGAACACGATCATGTCATTTTTCTCTTCACCCATCTCCCGTATCTTAAGCCGTACCTCCAGAAGTTTTGCGGCCAGCTCCTCCTGGGTCAGGGCATCCCAGCCTTCGGGCAGTTCATAGGCTCTGATCAGATAGATATGTCGTCTGGGAACACCTTCTACCCGGGTTTTAGGTGGTTTCAAAGAGATTTTATGTTTGGTCATGAAACCAAGCTTCATCATAAAAAGGTCCAGACGGCAGATGCCTTCTTCAGTAAAGATCCCCGACAGGATCGGGGCATCTTTCATCTCTTCAAAGGTGCCACCAAGGTCCTGGAGCAAAAGCCCCACGCCCGAGCCGTCATGCCCTTCCTTCATAACGTCAAGGGCTTTGATGGCCAGCATGGGCGACTGAGGATCCTTGCTGGTGATTGCAAACAGACGACACATATTTATCAACTCCTTATGGTCTTTTCTTTAAGCAGTCAAAAGACTGCGGGCCAAAAATTCGAAACTTAAAGACTAAATGCACTTATTAAGACTGTCAATCTTTATTTTCCCGTTAAGGGATTAAATGTTCTTGAGTTCTGTGGGGATTGAAAATCCGGCACGTTTATAAATCGAATGTATTTTGTCCAGGTCCTGTTCCAGGCTTTCGCCGGGATGTATCTTGCCCAGCCATCTGGTTCTTTGCCTCTGGTTGTCCAGATACCAGCAGATGATGGGAACATCCGCGCCTTTGGCAATGTACCAGAATCCGGTCTTGATTGTGGACACGGACTTTCGGGTGCCTTCGGGCACCAGTGCCACCACCAGGTCCTCATTTTCTTCAAATTTTGTAATTACGCTGTCCACAAATCCACAGGACTTGTCACGCTGTACCGGAAGTCCCCCGAGGCTTTTTAAAAAAACTGACATGGGGAAAAAGAACCACTTGGACTTGATCAGCAGTTTTGCATCAATCCTGGCAAGTTTGATATAGGTCAGAGCACGGACCGTGTCCATGTTGGTCGTGTGGGGAAAACCAATGACCACGCACCTGGGTTCCCAATAGGCCGGCAACGGATCGTAAGTCCAGCCCATCTGTGCATAAATAAATTTGCCAAGGGCGCTGAATAGAAAAGGGAAAGGATTAATATGCATTATATCGCTGCTTTATTTATTTTTTGAATTTTTTCCACAGCCCTGCATATACCATGTTTTCATTTACATTAAAAATAACCCATGCTATTTTTTTTAAAAAAAGGATTGACTAATGATGATAAACTGTCAATGCAGGGCAAAGCGCAGATAATTCGTAAGTAATTACGGATTATTCTTTTTCCATAAAAATTCTGTGCGGAGGAGAACATGATGAAGCTTAAGATCGGGCCAAAAGTAAACCTTCTTATCATTTCTGCCATGGTTCTTGTGGGCGGGGCTGCTTTAATTTTTTCCGTATCCGGCTTAAAGGATGAAGGCCGGTTTGCCATTGAGAAATACAGCACGGATATGATGAAAGTTAAAAAAGAGCACGTCAAGGACCTGGTCTCCTCCGCATATACCATTGCCAAAGCCCGCCTTGATGCGGCAAGGGATAAAAATGCCATTCGAAAGACCCATGGCGACAATGTCAAGTCGGTAATCAATCAGGGCATGGCCGTATTTGAAGCCAACAATATGCCCGATGATTCAAGGCCCCTGGAAGAACGCCAGGCAGATGCCGTCAAAGTGATGGACAAGATGCGCTGGGGCGTTGACGGCGAGAACTATTTCTGGATCCAGGACATGAGCGGACACATTGTTCATCATCCCCTAAAAAAGGAGTTGAACGGTAAACCCTATGGAAATATAAAAGATCCCGATGGCGTACCGCTCTTTGTTGAAATGGAGCGTCTTGCAAAAAAGGACGGCGGCGGATTTGTGGATTATAAATGGCCAAAACCCGGCTTTGATACACCCCAGGATAAAATCTCTTATGTCAAACTGTTTGCGCCCTGGAACTGGGTTCTCGGTGCGGGCGTCTACCTTGAATGCACTGAAACAGCGGCCCAGCAGGATGCGCTCAGAAACATCGGATCCATCCGGTATGGAGAAGACGGTCTTGGCTATTTTTTCATTTACGATTCCAAGGGAAATTGTGTCCTCATGCCCAACCGGCCCGAAGCTGTGGGCACCAATGAATGGGATTTAAAGGACAGCAAAGGGCTTTATATTACCCGGGAGCTGATTAAAAAGGCCGATGCCAACCCAGAAGGGGATTTCTTGGAATATTATTATAACAAGCCCGGTTCCAGTGAGGATTTCAGAAAGATTTCCTTTGTAAGAAAATTATCCGGATGGGACTGGTACATCGCCACAGGCTCCTATACCGATGATATTGAAGCGGCTATTGCCAGTGAACAGGAAGAAATAGGATCCGCCGTGAAAGCGGCAACCATGAAGATCCTGTCCATTGTCCTGGGGATTATGGTGTTGTCGGTGGCGGTCTCCTATTTTGTTGTGGCCAAAGGCGTTGTGGCGCCTTTGCGCAAGATGATCAATATGCTTAAAGATATTGCTTCCGGAGAAGGCGACCTGACCCAGCGGATTAGTGATAACTCCGGTGACGAGACCCAGGAACTGGCAGAGGGATTTAACCAGTTCATTGAAAATATCCAGACCATGATTGCGAAAATAAAGGGTAATACCGATGATCTTACGGACTCTTCCTCCGAGCTTGCCGGCATTTCCGACCAGCTGAATTCAGCTGCCGAAGAGACCTCGGGCCGGGCAGATTCAGTGACATCGGCATCGGAAAATATGAGTCTGAATATGGATTCCATGTCTGCAGCCATGGCGCAGGCCGCCAGCAATATCAACATGGTTTCGGCCGCATCCGAGGAGATGAGTTCAACGATTTCGGAGATCGCCCATAATGCCGAAAAAGCCCGGAATATTACAAACGAGGCTGTTGGCCAGGCAGAACATGCCAGCGCCCAGGTGGAAGATCTGGGCACGGCAGCCAAAGAGATTTTTACCGTGGTGGAGACCATTACAGATATCTCTTCCCAGGTCAACCTGCTGGCCCTGAACGCCACCATTGAGGCGGCCAGAGCCGGCGAGGCCGGGAAGGGTTTTGCTGTTGTTGCCAATGAGATCAAGGATCTGGCAAACCAGACAGCCAGTGCCTCCAGCCAGATTAAAGAGCGAGTGGCCGGAATCCAGCATTCCACCGAGAGCACCACGGCAGAGATCGTCTCCATCACAAAAGTGGTGGGAAATATCAATGAGATTGTTTCAACCATTGCTGCGGCTGTTGAAGAACAGTCTACAACCACCAATGAGATTACCCGGAATATATCCCAGGCGTCTCTTGGCATTTCAGAAGTCAATGAAAACATTGCCCAAGGATCTGTCATGGCAAAAGGGGTGTCCGGTGATGCCGCAGAAGTAACCACTGCAGCCTCGCAGATTGTGGATGCCAGCCGGCAGGTAAAAGACAAAGCAGCCGGTTTGTCACAATTGGCAGAAACCCTTGCCCTGATGATGTCAAAATTTAAAGTATAATAACGAAATAAGGAATTTACGCGTGATTACAGCCAATGAACATTACAACAAACTGAATGCCTCATATTTATTTGCAGATATCGCCAGGCGGGTTCAACGCTACCAGGACAGCAATCCTGACAAGGAGGTGATTCGCCTAGGTATCGGAGATGTTACCCTGCCGCTGCCCCCAGCTGTTATTCAAGGCTTTCAAAAGGGTGTGGATGAAATGTCCGGTGATGCCACATTCAAAGGGTATGGTCCTGAACAGGGATATCTGTTTTTAAGACAGGCCATTGCAGCCGGAGATTTCCAGTCCAGGGGCGCGGATATTGAGGCGGATGAGATTTTTGTGTCCGACGGTGCCAAATGCGATACAGGCAATTTCCAGGAGCTGTTCTCCAATAATATTACCATTGCCATTCCGGATCCGGTTTATCCGGTGTATCTGGATACCAATGTCATGGCCGGCAGAACCGGTGAGTTCAGGGACGGACGATACCAGGGCATTGTTTATATGGATTGCCTGAAAGAAAATGGGTTTATGCCGGATCTGCCCGGTGCGCCCGTGGATCTGATCTATCTTTGTTTCCCCAACAACCCCACAGGGTCCACGGCCACCCGGGATCAGCTTGCCGCTTGGGTGGATTATGCCCGGGACAATAAAGCCCTGATCTTGTTTGATGCTGCCTATGAAGCCTTTATCCGGGATGAGGATCTTCCCAGAAGCATTTATGAAATCCCCGGGGCCAAAGAGGTGGCCGTGGAATTCAGAAGCCTTTCCAAGACAGCCGGTTTCACAGGCACCCGTTGCGGATTTACAGTGGTGCCCAAGGCATGCATGATCTATACGGCCAACGGATCAAAGGTCTCTTTGCATGACATGTGGAACCGCCGGCAGTCCACCAAATTCAACGGGGTTTCCTATCCGGTGCAAAAGGCTGCCGAGGCGGTTTACAGCCCGGAGGGCCAGGCCCAAATTAAAGCAAACATCGACTATTACCTGGCCAATGCCCGGGTGGTCCGCCAGACCATGACAGACCTCGGGTTTGACCATGTGGGGGGTGAAAATGCCCCATACATCTGGATTGACGGCAATGGCCGGGATTCCTGGGAGTTTTTTGATCTGCTTCTGGACAAGGCAGGTGTGGTCTGTACCCCGGGCCAGGGCTTTGGCCGGTGCGGGAGGCAATATATAAGAATTTCCGCGTTTAACAGTCCTGAAAACGTAGCCAAGGCTATGGCGCGAGTGAAAGACGTTTTAAAATAGTGTCTTTTTCACAGGAATCTAACAGCCTTATAATTGCTTTTTAACCTTTGTCTGTTAAACAGTTTTTTGTATCTTTCCAAAATTCTTTTTCATGGAGGCAAATACAGAAAATGGCACAGGCTTTGCAATTATCTTCGGACAGGTATTGTCCTTTGGACAACGAGCCCTATATGAGTGACGGACAGCTCGCTTATTTTAAGGGCAAACTGATGCAGCGAAAGGATGAGCTGCGCAACAGAATTTCCAAATCCATAAAAAAAATTAAAACCCTTGAAGGAACCCAGGCCGATATCCTTGACCGGAGCAATGCATATATTGATCTGGAACTTGAGGTAAAAAGTTTTGAACGCCATTCAGACATGATCGTGCAGGTGGATCGTGCGTTAGCGCGGATTGACGATGGCAGTTTCGGATATTGTGAACTGACCGGCGATGAAATCGGGTTAAGGCGGCTGGAAGCGATTCCTTTTGCCACCATGTCCATCAACGCCCTGGAAGAATTTGAAACGGATCAGAGAAGCATGTTCGTATCAAGGCGAACATTATACTCTTAAATTTTTACCCTGGAAACCCATAAAAAACCCTGGCGAACAAATGCTTGCCAGGGTTTTTTATTTACTTAAAGTATTGTGCGTTTACCCACTGAACCTTAAAATTTAGTGCTGAACCTTAGTTTAGTAGGGATGGATTTCAACCCTTCTGTTCAGGGAGCGGCCAAAGTCGGTGCTGTTCAGGGCAACCGGTTTATCAAAACCAAAGCCTGTGGTGGCCAGACGGTTGCGGGCAATACCTTTGTTTGTCAGGTAATTGGCTACGGAGTTAGCGCGCCTTTGGGACAGGTCTATGTTGTATTTTTTAGAACCGATATTATCGGTGTGGCCCTGGAGTTCAATGCTCATTGCAGGATTTTTCTCCAGAATTTCACAAATGGCATCAAGCTGTGCAAATGCTTCGGGTTTGATCACGTCTTTATCAAAATCAAACAAGACGTTGTCAAGAACCCAGCAGCCAACTGCATTTACTTTAGCGCCTGCGGGCGTTCCGGGGCACTGGTCATCGGGGTCGAGTACGCCGTCACCATCGCTGTCCATGGGGGAAGAAGGAGCGACGGCGGCAACCCCTCTTTCCAGGAAGACATCTTCAACAAAGGCGGCCATTGCCTCGGTGCACAGAAGCTCCTTGGCGTTTATCAGACTTGCGCAGCCACCAATGCTTGCAATCTCAGAAAGGAATGCGGTACCTTCTTCGGCATTACCTACCTGGATGGGGTAGAAGCAGATGGCATCGCCATACTGTTCTTTAACGGCGATAGCCTGTGCTGTGTCCGGTTTCATATCCATGCCGTCGGAAATGATAATAACGGCGGTTTTTCCGGAAAGGCTTTCAAGGTCACTACCCATGGCCGCGATGGCGGAACCCAGGGGACTGTAGCCACCGGCTTTTGAAATCTCACCGAGTTTTTCAGCCAGGGCAGCAGAATTGTACCCTTCCATGCCGTAAAACAGTTCGGTTTCGTTTTTAGATATGGAATCTGCATGTCCAAAGCTTCTCAAACCCGCAGTCTGTCCGAGTTCAGGAATGGTCATGTTCATGCGCTCTGCAATAGCTTTGGCCATCATGAATTTGGGATTGCCCATATAGTCGTCTTCCATGGAACTGGATGCATCCAGAATAATAACAAAGTTATCCACTTTGGACTGATACATGGATACATCAAACTGTTTGGCGGCAAATGGGGGAAGCCCTGCAGGTTCCTTAGCGGCGCAACCAAACAGGAAGAGAAAGGCGGCAACTGTCAAAAGGGTTTGAACTAAACGTTTCTTGTTCATCGGATCTCCTTTTTTTAAGAATTTAGAATTAAATTCTTGTTAGAACTATGATTACCTCATACAACGAATTTGAGATATTCTACAAAAGAAAATAAATGAAATCAACTGTTCTTTTTCAATCCCGGGGAGAATGGGACCGCATTATAGTGCCTTGCAATTTGAGGCAAATAAGTATATACGTCCCAAGCTTGGCCCATAACTTTCTGACTTTTACGACAACACTCAAGTCGGGGTGAAAATATGGAGATCTATCAGGGTATAATTCTGGGTATCCTTCAGGGGCTTACAGAATTCCTGCCGGTAAGCAGTTCCGGCCATCTGGTTCTGGGCCAGATCTATTTCAACATTACTGAATGCGGCCTTGTTTTTGACGCGTCTGTACATATGGGAACCCTGGTTGCGGTTTTTATTGTATATTTTAAAGATATCCAGGGGATTTTAAAAAGCCTGGTGTACTACGCCGGAACCCGGAACCCTTCCGGGCACGAAACGAATCTGGCCCTGGCTGCCGCCATTATCATTGGCTCAGTACCCACGGCAATCATCGGATTCGCGCTGAAACACTTTGAGGACATTTTGTTTACATCATCCTTGCTGGTGGGTGCCATGCTTCTGGTGACAGGATGTCTGCTGTGGGTATCCAGGCGTTACTACAAGATTGAACAAGGTGAACATTTAACCATTTCAAGGGCTGTTATCATCGGCATTGTCCAGGGCCTTGCTGTTATTCCCGGGATTTCCCGGTCCGGTTCCACCATTGCCACCGGACTTTTCATTGGTCTGGACAGAAAAACGGCGGCCCGGTTCTCATTTCTTTTATCCATTCCTGCCATTCTCGGTGCCCAGGTGATCAGCATAAAAGACATGATAGAATCCCAGGGGCACATTGACCCTGCCACCATCTGTGGTACAATTACTTCATTTATCGTTGGGCTGGCAGCATTAAAACTCCTGTTAAAACTGGTGAATACCGGAAAGTTTCATCTGTTTGCACCCTATTGCTGGCTGGCCGGAATTCTGGCGCTTTTTTCAAACTTTATATGAGGAGGTAATTATGCATCCTGGAATATTCAGGGAATATGACATCCGCGGCATTGCAGGAGAAGAGATTTCCGAACAGGACGCCAATGCCGTAGGCAAGGCATATGGATCAATGCTTATGGGACAGGGCCGCAAAAAAGTATCTGTTGGCCGGGACTGCCGCATCACTTCTGACGCCTATTCAAAGGCATTTATCGACGGGGTGTTGTCCACAGGATGCGATGTGGTGGACATTGGTGTCTGCCCCACCCCGGTCCTCTATTTTTCCATTCACCACCTTTGCCTTGACGGCGGGGCCATGATTACGGCCAGCCACAATCCTCCGGAATACAATGGGTTCAAGCTGATGAGCGGGCTGGATTCCATCCACAGCCACGGACTGCAGGATATCCGCAAGATCATCGAAGCCCGGGCCTATACCCTGGGCCAGGGCAGGTTGACCCAGACAGATGTTATTTCTCCATATATAGCCATGATACAGAAGAACATCACACTGAAAAATATAATCCGGGTCGGCATTGATGCGGGCAACGGCACCGGCGGCATCACTGCGTTACCAGTGCTGCGGGGACTGGGCTGCGAGGTCCATGATCTTTACTGCGATCTGGACGGCACCTTTCCCAACCACGAAGCAGATCCCACCCAGAAAAAAAATATGACAGACCTCATTGCCCTGGTGAAAAAGAAGAATCTGGACCTTGGCATCGGCTATGACGGGGATGCCGACCGCATCGGTGTAGTGGACAGGTTCGGCAACATCATTTACGGGGACCAGCTCATGGTGATTTATGCCAAAGAAATTCTGTCCCGCCATCCCGGCGCCACCTTTATCTCCGAGGTCAAGTGTTCCATGGTCATGTATGATCAGATCGCAAAGATGGGCGGCAACCCCATCATGTGGCGGACAGGCCACTCCCTGATCAAAAAGAAAATGAAGGAAGAGGATGCGGCCCTGGCAGGAGAAATGAGCGGGCACATGTTTTTCAAGGACCGTTACTACGGATTTGACGATGCCCTGTATGCGTCCTGCCGGCTTCTGGAAATCATGGACAGCACCGGCCTTGGCGTGGACGAATTGATCAAAGACCTGCCCAAAACCTTTACCACACCGGAAATCCGGGTTGACTGCCCGGATGCGATCAAGTTCAAGGTTGTGGAAAAGATAGTGGCATTGTATAAAGCCCGGCAAAAGGTCATTGACATTGACGGGTTGCGGGCCATCTATGAAGACGGATGGGGCCTTGTGCGGGCCTCCAATACCCAGCCGGCCCTGGTGCTTCGCTTTGAGGCCCTGACCGAATCCCGTCTGGAAGAGATTAAAACCGAAATTGAAACAGATTTGAAAAAAATCATTGAGAGCATGTAATTAAGCTTTATGCAACTATCCCAGCCCCAGCAGGACGCTGTTGATCATACCGGCTCCCCGGCCCTAGTGGTTGCGGGAGCCGGTTCCGGTAAAACAAGGACCCTGACCGCTAAATTTTCTCATCTGATTACCGCGGGCCAGGCTCCGGAACGTATTCTGGCCATCACCTTTACCAATAAGGCGGCCCAGGAAATGAAAACCCGGCTCATGGAGATGACCGGTCTTTCCCAGATGCGCTTTGAATGGGTGAGAACCTATCACTCCGCCTGTCTGATGATCTTGAAACGGCATTGTCAGATCATGGGATACACCCCGCCTTTGCAGGTGTTCACCGTGTACCAGCAGGACAAGCTGGTCAAGGAGTTGTGCGTAAAAAACAATATTGACAAAAAATACGCAAACCGGATTCTTTCATCCATTTCCCGGGCCAAGAACGACGGTGATCCTGCCAAATATTTTGACCGCAAACCAGGATTTCTCAACATTCGGATGGCCGATATTTTTGTCCAGTTTGAAGCGCGTCTTACGGAAATGAACTGCGTTGACTTTGACAATATCCTGCTCAAGACCCGGGACCTGCTCCGGGACAATGCCGATGTCCGCAATTTCTACCGGAATTTTTTTTCCTATATCCTGGTGGATGAGTACCAGGACACCAACAACCTGCAGGAAGAGCTGACCTCGCTTCTGTTAGGGGAACACCGCAACCTGTTCTGCGTCGGGGATGACTGGCAGGCTGTATACGGATTCCGCGGTTCCAACGTGAACCACTTTTTACGGTTTGCACAAAAATATAAAGATGCAAAAATTTTCAGGCTGGAGGAAAATTACAGGTCTGCCGACGAGATTGTCCAGGCAGCCAATGATCTCATTGACTACAACCCAGACAAAATGGAGAAACGCTGTTTTTCACAGAAAAAAGGCGGGGTGGTGGAGATCTATGATTTCATGTCCGATGCCCATGAAGCCGAGTGGGCTGCCAGGCGTATCCTGAATCTTCACAAACAGGGGCAGGGTATTCCCTTTGAGAGGATGGCCGTGGTCTACCGGACGAAATTTTGTTCTTTGCCCTTTGAAAAAACCTTCAGGGCCTTCCGCATTCCCTACCGTCTCATGGGCTCCCAGGGCTTTTTTGAACGTATGGAAGTGCTGGATATCAACTCCTATTTAAGCGCTTCATTTTTCCCCAATGATGATCTCTCCTTTGAACGGATTGTCAATACGCCCAAGCGGGGGATCGGGCCGTCCATGATTAAGAAACTGGCTGATCTGCGCTCCCAGGGCGGCTCTCTCCAGGGTGCAGCCCGGATTATGGTCCAGGACCGGTTGTTGACCAAAAAGATACATGAAAATATGTCCGAGGCCCTGGATATTCTGGATACCATCCATGACATGGCCCCGGCCATGGCCATGGAAACCGTGATTGACCGCACCGGGTATTATGACTACCTGAAAAATAAGACAAAAACCGACGGGGAATTTATTTCAAAAAAAGAGAATATCGAACAGCTGATCCATACAGCCCGTGCCAAGGATACCATGCTGGCGTATCTGGAAGAGGCCGCCCTGATCCGGGAGGATAACGACAAGGATGACCAGGATGAAAACGGGGTGGGTCTGCTCACCATTCATTCGGCCAAGGGGCTGGAGTTTGACGTGGTATTCATCGCCGGGTGCGAAGAGGGACTGTTTCCCCACTGGCGTTCCATTGACGAGGGAGATGCGGCCATGTTCGAGGAACGCAGACTTATGTATGTGGCCATGACCCGGGCCGAACGGTTTTTATACCTAAGCCACGCCAATTACCGCAAAGGCGATTTTGCCACTCCCAGCCGGTTCATTGATCAGGTCAGAGAGTGCATAGACTAGCGCCTAGGCGCTAATTTTTTAATATGGATTTCTTTTTCGGCATGTTAGAACCCGTATCCCTGGCTGCTGCCCGGATTATGCACCGTGGATGCCGGGCCATCCCTTCGGACCACAAAAAGGTATTTCTCACCCTTTTTTTTATTATTTTTATTACGGTTACCGGGGTGGGCATTGTGGTGCCTTTGCTGCCCATCTATGCCCATGATCTTGGTGCCACAGGCATTTACGTGGCCATGATTTTCGGGGCCTTTTCCATTTCCCGGGCGTTTTTTCTGCCCTGGTTCGGCAGTCTGTCAGACAAAAAGGGGCGCAAACCCTTTATTCTGGCAGGACTTATGACCTACATGCTGGTGGCCATTGCCTTTGTATGGACGTCCAATGTGGAGGGGCTTATTGCCATCCGTTTTATCCAGGGCGCAGGCTCTGCCATGATCATGCCCGTGGTCCAGGCCTATGTGGGGGAAATCTGTCATGAAGGCACCGAAGGATACGCCATGGGGCTGTTCAACCTGTCCATGTTTTTAAGTCTTTCTTTTGGGCCGGTGATGGGGGGTGTGGTCCAGCAGGCCTGGTCTTTGAACGCGGCATTCTACTGCATGACTGTATTGTCTGCCCTGGGCGCGGCCCTTTGTCTTATCTGTCTGCCGCCTTTGTCCCAGGAGCGGATTCGAATCAATAGACGATCACCTGCCTCCATGTCCGTGGTGATCCGGGACCGTGAACTGGCCGGCCTGGTGATTTTCAGGTATGCCTACACAGCCTGCATCGGTATTGTCTGGTGTTTCATGCCCCTGTATGCCGGCAAGACCTTTGGCCTGGCCGGCGGAAAAATCGGATTGCTTGTGAGCGCCGGCGTATTTGTCTCCGGTGCCTTGCAGGTGCCTATGGGCTATGCTGCGGACCGGTGGAACAGGAGGATCATGGTGGTTGCCGGCGGCGTGTTGTCTGCCGCAGGTATTTTATACCCGTTCTGGGCCACTTCATTTATGGATCTGCTGACAGGCGTCTGTATCTTCGGACTGGGCGGGGGAATCTCCATGCCGGCCCTGACAGCCCTTGCCGTGGTTAAGGGTGAACAGAGGCAGGCCCTGGGATCCGTGATGGCCATTTTGACTTGCGCCCACTCCCTTGGCATGTTCACAGGTTCGGTCATGGCTGGGCTGTCCATGGACTTTTTCAGCCTTTCCTATGCGTTTCCCTGCGGGAGCCTTGTCATGGTGTCAGGCGCTCTTATGTTTCCTGTCCTGTATCGCCGCAACTTTTATAGTCGCTGAACCACGGAAAGCACTGAAGGACACAGAAAAGTACAAATTGAGTGATTTCCGCGTCTTCCGTGGTTACAAAAATTGCGTATAGGCTTATTTCTCCTGCCATATTGGCGGGCGCTTTTCAAAAAAAGCCGCCACCCCTTCCTTGGCATCACTGGTATCGCACAATCTGGCAAATGCTTCGTTCATGTAGGCGAACTGGGCGTCATAAGGCATATCCCGGGACGCATAAAAAGCTGATTTGGCGATTTTCACAGCCACAGGACTCTTCTTTGCCAGGTCCCGGGCCCAGGCAAGGGCTGCCTCATCCAGATCTTCCCTGGGTACCACCCGGTTGACAAGCCCCAGGGCCAAGGCCTGGTCCGCCTTGATCAGATCCCCGTAAAGCAGCAGTTCAAGTGCCTTTTTTTGTCCGACACACCGGGCCACAGGTATTACCGGGCCCACACAGTTTAATCCCACGTTAATGGCGGTCAGCCCCATTTTTACGTTATCAGCGGCAATGGCCAGATCCGATGCCGCCACAAGGCCCATACCATTGGCTGCCGCTGCCCCGTGGACCTGGGCAATCACCGGGGTCTTTAATTTGGATATCAGCAGCAGGGGAGCTTCCATTTTTTCAATCCATTCACGATATTGATTCGTTGTTTTACCTTTGAGCTCATTCACATCAATCCCCGCGCAAAAAACCCTGCCAGCGCCTTTGATAAGAATGACCCTGACATCGGGGGCTGCGTCAAATTCTTTAAGTGCATCATAAAGTTCTTCTGCCATCTGACTGGAAAAGGTATTCATCGCCTCGGCGCGGTTCAGGGTCACACTGGCCACATGGCCGTCAAGGGTTTCTGCAATAATGGTTTCGTATGCCATAACGTGCCTCCTTATTTTTCAACACAGTAAATGAATAATGGAAACGCCCAGCAACACAATAAACGTATGTGTTTGATATCTTTCGAACCATGGGATGAGAATCAGGCGGATGCCGATCTGCCCCCCCACGATAACCCCGCTGCAGGTTGCAAATAACAGATGGGTTCCATGCGGCCAGGACGCATATCCTTGCCAGACACTGATGCAGGCCAAAAAAAGGTAAAACAGGATGGCCACAAACATGATAAGCAGACTGGTGGCCACGGCCCGGGAGGTCGGCATTTTGAGCTTAAGCGTCATGTGAGGGATAAGCCAGTCCGTATTACCGATACTTAACAGCCCTGTGAAAAATGAAGACACAATGACCACAGGATAGCTTCTGGCATAGATAATGGGCGGGGTGATAACAGGGGACGCGTCAATAAAAGGGGGCGGACTTCTTAGGGACTGTATGGTTCGGATCAGAAGATAGGCGGCAATAAGCACAAAAATGTACAGCAGAAGTTGTTCGTATCCCCTGGATATGTAGAAACTGGATAAAAATCCCAGGGTCACGCCTGCCAGTGCCATGGGAATAAATGCGGCGGCTGTTTTTACGTCTACCATGCCATTGAAAAGATACGTCAGTGAGCCGGTGCCTTTGCCGGCTATCTGGGTAAAAATTGAAATGGCAACAGCCTCGGAAGGCCTGATTTCCAGAAAGGTCAAAACCGGTATCCAGAGGATACCTGCGCCTAAGCCGGTGAACATCACCATGGCACCGACACCAATGGCCAAAAAATGGACAAAAATAAATTTAGAAAAGCTCAATGGAATGATTGCGTTTAAAAAGAAGAACAGAAAAAAAACATATACAGTGTCCGCCAGAATCCAGAAAGCAAGGTATTTAGGCGCCTTGAACAGCAGGGGCCATATTTTCATCAGTCAGTCATCCTTATAAACGGCTGCAAGCCGTTTTTCGCCTTTCTTGTTTGAATACTTGTTTTGCATTCTATACAAGAAATTCAGCCGGGACAAGTTTCTCTATTTTTCAAATTCATCTTTAAGAACATCCTCAACAGATTCCGGCGTGTCTATATGATGGACTTTTCTCTCGTCTGAAACGGAGGAAAACGATGTGGGTTTCTTGATAATATTCATGGAACCCAGGCCTGCTGAAATGGTCCAGTCCTCCATGTCAAAATTAAGAAACCGGATCCCGGCAAGGCATGTCAGGGTTCTGCACAGGGTTTCGACCTCTTCGAACTTCATTTCCTGTCCGGAAGTTTTAAAAAAACGACCGGAAAACCGGGCTGTCTTTCCGGAGAACGAAAAAAAAATTCTGCTGAGATCTGTATTGTGACTGACAAGGACCTGTTTAATCTTCCGATTCGTATCATATCTTGTCTCATTTTGTTTCATATAATGGGTACTTTAGAAATAAACCGCGAAAAAGTCAACTCATGTTTCGCACCCGGATACATCAGACAGGATCATGATCTGTATTTCCTTAAAAATGTTTCATTTTGAACATTTCCTGGTTTTTATGTTGACACCCATTTTAATGGTATTTACTCTAACTGGTACGCTGACAATTATGATATGGTGATGGTTGCAATCATATAAGGATGACCCCTTGAATGTTCCAAATTAGGGAGTAAAACTATGGAAAGTCCTGACCTTGACCGAAAATTACCCGCACGTCTTGACGCGTTTCGCCGTCTGCACAGGCACACGCTTGACCACCGTGAACAATTCTGGGCTGCCCAGGCAGAGCGGCTGCAATGGCAGACTGCTTTCTCCTGTGTGGTCAAGGAAGATTTTTCCAGGCCCATGGTATCCTGGTTCTGTCACGGACAGATCAATGCCGCCCAAAACGCACTCCACAGAATAATCGAAACAGGGAAGGGAGAATCACCGGCCCTGGTCTTTTATCAAAAATCCGGCCAAGCCGACACCCTGACCTTTGATGAACTTAAAGACAAAGTGCTCAGGCTTGCAGCGGCTTTTCACCAGGCCGGCCTTGCCCCGGAGGACTGCATTGCCTTAAATCTTCCAAACTCTCCTGAATTTATCATCAGCGCCCTGGCAGCCGCCTATCTTGGCATCACCTACCTGCCCATCGGCTGCCATCTGCCCCCTTCCATTGTGGCAGAGGATGTCACGGCATCAAGGGCGAAACTTGTAATCATGGCCGACAGCAACGCTTACGAAGAAAGAAAAGGCCATATCCAAACGGTCCGCGCCCTGCTTGAAGACCTGCCCGTTCTCATTTCAAATGAAAAACTTGAAGGGGTCCTGACGCTTGAAGAATACATGGCCCAGGCGGATCCTTCCGGACTTGAGCCGGCCTGCCCCCGGGCGGACCATCCCCTGTTTGTTGTTTATGAAAACCGCCTTGCCGGCAAACATGTGGGGTCTGTTTTCCCAACAGGCGGATTTCTGGTCCAGGCCCACGCCTCCTTTGACGATATTTTCAACAAAGCCCTTGTCCAGGACGAACCCCAAATGATTGTCAACACGCTGGATATGTGCAACGCGTATAGCCAGGCATACGGGCTGTGGGGACCGTTGACCAATGGCACAGGTATTATCCTCATTGATAAAGAGATCCGGGTGAATACCATTGAAGATATTCTCAATGAGCAGCCAAATCCGGCCCTGCTTTGCCGGCCGACTTTGATTTCAGAACTGAGGGAACAGCTGGGACAGGAAGGGCAGCTAAACACGGCCAAACGGTTTCCCGTAATTGCCTGCTGTGGCAACGCCCTGCCCCCCAGGCTGGTCAAATATGCAGACGGCATACTGGTAACCGGTCCGGAACGGGTGGTGAACCTGTGGGTGCAGAGCAAAAGCGGTACCGCCCTGCTCAATTCATATCCGACCCCGGAGCTGAACCGTCCCGGTACCCTCGGATTCGGCGCTTTGGGGGTGGAGCCCCTGATCATGAGCGATTTTGGAGAACCCTGTAAAACAAACATCAGCGGCAACCTGGTTTTTGCCCGGTCGTGGCCGGCCATGGCAACGGCCACCATCGGCACAGCCGAACATTTTAAAAAGACCTATTTTTCAAAATTCCCAGGTTGTTTCTTTACCTACGACGGGGTCAGGTCCGACAAAGACGGTTTTTTCTGGTTCATGGGACGGCTTGATGACATCATTAAGGTCAAAGGACAGGGCCTGGGCGCATCCTTGATCGAAACGATGCTGACCGCCCACCCCCTGGTTGAAGAGGCTGCTATTATCGGCGCCCAGGACACATCCGGGGAGGATATTGTGGCCTTTGTGGTGCCCCGGAATACGATTCAGGATGAACAAAAATGTATTGACCAGATAAAGGATTATATTGCTGATAAAATCGGTCGTTTTGCCGTACCGGAAAAAATCATCATCACGGACCAGCTGCCAAAGACCCCCACAGGAAAACTGTTCAGGTCTGTTTTGCGCCGCATTGCAGCCGGGGAGGATACCCCTGACTGACATATCAGCCAGGGACGAACAAGGGATTTGGAAAATTGATTGACGATAAATACTTGTTTATAGTTTCATGTAAAAGGGAGCCCTAAAAGTGAGCGCGAAACTTCGCAATAAAATAATTGAAGCCGTGGCTGAAATCGGGAAAATCAATGTTTCCATGTCCGCCTTTGAAAGGGATCTGACAGTGACCTGTGAAGCATGGCTGGCCGATCTTTCCGAACAGATAAAACAAGGCATGGGAACTTCGGATGCCATGATCATGAAAAGCGATCTTTCAGCAGTCATCGAAATCCTGATTAAATCCCCCCCCTCCCCCGGTATCAATACCATTGTAGGCGATGCCCTGACCATGATGCTGGAAATGGAACGTGCAGGCCAGAACAAATCCTCCGTGATACAACGTCTTCTCGGTCCATCCCTGGCCAAAGAAGCCCGGCAGAATGAAATGAGATTTCTTTTGCTGAATCCGGGCACGCCCTCCACCCGGATTGCCGCATACCAGGGTCTGGAACAGGTGCATAGTTTTGAAATCCATGTTCTTCCCGATGAGGAAGACAGCTTAGACCATCGGGTAAAGGCTGTGGCAGCGCATCTGGAACGCGCCGGAATCGATCTTGCCTCATTTGACGGCATCGCCTGCCAGGGCGGATTTCTTAAACCCATCCCATCCGGAACCTACCGGGTGGTGCCGGAAATGGTCATAGACCTTGTGGAAGCGCCGTTGCGCTCCCATGCCAGCAATATGGGTATTCCCATGGGCATGGAACTGGCACGGATGGCAGGCAGTCAGGCGGATCTGCTTTTGACCACCACAGATCCCTTTGTCTGCGACGAAATAGACCTGGTGGACCGGGTTACAGGATTTGTAAAAATCAAGCGCAACGGTGCCGGGGCACATTATTTAAATCACAAGGCTGTGTGGCGGATCGTGGCATCTTTGATGAATCAGGCACCGGAACAGGTGAATGCCGTCACCGCCCATGTGGGCGGGGGCACCTCCCTTGCCGCGCACAGACAGGGACAGGTCACCATGCTCATAGACGCCTATTCCGGCCTGCCGTCTACAAGCAGAAGCGGTGCCATAGACATCGACCGGGTCATTAAAGCCATCAAATCCAAGGATATCTCCATCCGGGATATAGAACAGGTCCTGGACAGCCGGGGCGGGCTTCTCTCACTTGTGGGCACCAATGATTTTTACGCCATGATCGGATTCCTGCGCCAGGGAGCCACCCCTGTGCAGCGCAAAAAAATAGAACTGGTCCAGAACTTTCTGGCAAGAAAAATCGCCGGCGGCATGCTCAAGCTTACCGCGGACGGCGCGAATGTCAGGGTGATGGCGATCACCGGCGGACTTGCCAAAAATCCGGACATGATGCACCGGGTCAAACAGAATATCGCAGGACGTTACCCCGTGGTAATCATGCCCGGTTACTTTGAACATGAAGCCCTGGCTGCCGGACAGATCCGGGGGTATTATGCCTCCGAAACACTCAAGGACTACGAAACCGAACGGAATGCCCTGAAAAAAAGAAGACATGATGAAGACGAATTAATTGACACCCCCGTATTCAAACGCGAAATAAGGTTCAAGAAAAAAGGCGCGCCGTTGACCACCTTGGACGATATCATTGATGCGGCATACCTGACGGTCGAAGAAAATTATGCCCCAACCATCGCCATTGTGGGTGCCAACAACGAAGAGGCGATCCAGGCGGCCAAAAAAGCCAATGAAGAAGGCCAGTTCCGCATCTCCAAATTCGTGCTCCTTGGCGATTTCCAGGAGATCAGCCAGATGGCCTATGAATACGACCTTGTCATTGACAATGACAACTACACCATCATTGATACGGAAACACCCGTGGAAGAAGCTGTCAGCCTTTTGGATCAGGGCAAGGTTGATATTCTTATGAAAGGCTCTATCCATACAGAAGATATTCTCAGGGGATTTTTCAAATATCTGAAATCCAGCGGCCGGCTTCAAAAAGGCCAGGTCATGAGCCACACCGCCATTGTGGATATCCCCACCCGAAACAAATTGCTGGCATTTTCAGACGGTGCGTTAAACACTTACCCTGATGAAGAAAAACGTGTGGCTATCCTCGAAAATGCATTAAAAGTGGTGCATAACCTGAATATCAAGGTGCCCAAGGTGGCAGTGGTCTCTGCCGTTGAAAACGTAAACCGCAGCGTGGACAGCTCCATTGAAGCAGAACGTATTGCTGACCGTTTTTCAGACAGGGACGACTGCATCGTGGAAGGCCCCTTGTCTTTGGATGTGGCCATGGATCCTGCCATTGCCAAAGAAAAGCATTACACGGGCCGGATCCAGGGCAATGCCGATGTGCTGATCCTGCCGGACATTGATTCGGGCAATATTTTATGGAAAACCCTGACGACCCAGTCCGGGGCAGCCCTTGCCGGGGTTATCCTGTGTGGTGATATGCCCCTGATCCTGACGTCAAGGGGGGATTCGATACGGTCAAAACTGGCGTCACTGTCCCTTGCAGTAAAATTTTACTTTGATATTAAAAGAGAAAACGGGGTGGCGTCTTAAAAGTATCGGCCTGCGGCACTTCTGGGAAAAAGAGTAAAGGCTGATCTATACACAACAATGGTAACTGGCGGCAAGCTGTAGCTGTATTATGAAATAAATCCTGTTATGGTTTCAAATGGCGCGGTCCGGGTCAGGAATCTCGCGTTCATGGATTCCCAGCAGGAACAAAAGCCCATCCAGGCCCATGGTGGAAATGGCATTGGCTGCTTTTTCCCGGACAATGGGCTTGGCGTTAAAGGCCACGCCGAGCCCTGCAATGGAAATCATGGGCAGGTCATTGGCCCCGTCACCCACGGCAATGGTCTGCTGGATGGACAGATTTTCTTTTTTTGCAAGCTGGCGTAAAAGCTCTGCCTTTTTCTGGCCGTCCACAATTTCGCCGGTAACCCGGCCTGTGACTTCGCCGTTCTCTATTTCAAGGGTATTGGCAAACACATAATCAAACCCCAGGGTCTGTTTAAGATAATTGCCCACAAAGGTAAAACCGCCGGAAAGGATGGCAAGCTTGTAACCCAGCCGCTTCAGGGTCCGGGTAACAAGATCGGCCCCGTCGGTGAGGGGCAGGGTCCGGGCAAGGCCCTGGATATCCTTTTCCTTTAATCCTTTGAGCAAAGCCACACGCCGTCTAAAACTCTGCTTGAAATCAATCTCCCCGCGCATGGCAGATTCCGTGATTCGGGCCACTTGATCGCCTACACCGGCCAGTTTTGCCAGTTCATCAATCACTTCGGCCTGGATCAATGTGGAATCCATATCAAACACTACAAGTTTCCGGTTTTTACGGTAGATATTATCTTCATGAAATGAGATATCAATACCCAGGTCCCGGGAGATGTGGATGAACCTGCCCTTCATCTCGGGAATGCTTCTGGGTGTGCCGGACACGGCAAACTGGATACAGGCCATGGGGGATTGGGACGGCCGTTTCAGGGATCTGCGGCCGGACAGACGGGTAATGGAATCAATGTTGAGATCATGATCGGTAATCACGGAGGAGACAGCCGAAATCTGGGCTGTGGTAATGGCCTGGCCCATGACCGTAATAATCCGGCGCTCCTTGTTCTGGGTTTGGACCCAGGTTTCGTATTCATTACCATCCACGGGCACAACATCCACGGCCAGCCCCATCTTATGTCCTTCAAAAATAAGATCCTTGAACATCAGGGAAAAATTTTTGGAACATGGAATATCCACCAGCATGCCCAGGGAGATATGTTCATGAATTACAGCTTGGCCAATATCCAGAATGGTCACCTGATACTGGGCAAGGATGGTTGAAAACCGTGCGGTGAGCCCTTTCCTGTCCTTGCCTGTAATGCTGATAAGAACAATATCCCCCATAATCTGTCCCTTATGACTGCGTAATTAATTTTTTTAAAAGTATCCCGCACTCCGTGTTTGCAAGATGCGCTGCCGGGCTTACTTTATAACCTTGCCGTTAAAATCTGTAAAGCAATTTTGGTCCATCTGCCGGACCAGCTCTTCCAGGGTCTTTTTTTGATTAAGGGACGGATCCTCCAGCACCTGATCGAATAAAAAAGCTTTAACCTTTCCAATGGCCGGACCCTGGGGCAGGCCCAGAATGTCCTGGATCTCCCTGCCTGAAATATCAAGGCCATTAATATTAAATGGCGTCTGCTCATTCAGGGCATCCAGGATTTTGCCCAGGCGCAGACGGATGTCTCCAAGGGAATATGGTTTCTTCACCGGATTCAGATTGCCTTTTTTGTCGGCAATGCGCATGCGTAAAAAATCCCGGTAGGACAGATTTAGATCATCCAGCATGGCCAGAAGCCTGCGTACCGCTTTGGGGGAGGTATCTGATTTCAAAGGACGCATATGCCCCCGGACCAGGGCGTGGATATAGTCCATGTCCTTTCCGGAAAACCGGAGGCGCCTAAGGTCGGCCATCATGGCCCGGGTGCATTTATGATGTCCCGGAAAAGTGTTCCTGCCGTCCTTGATTTCCAGGGCATCCACTTTCCCTGTGTCATGGAGAAAACCGGCCAGCCGGAGTATGGGCTTGGATGCGGGCAGGGCATCACCCACCAGAAGGTTATGCTCAAATACGGTTTCG
>NZ_JBFXHE010000011.1:0-30035 GCF_050177295.1 Desulfobacter sp. | reverse complement strand
TTAATTGCCCTCTTTTTTCAGCCTCTTCGATAATAAAAAGCGCAACGCGATCTTTGATTGAACCTCCCGGATTCAGGTATTCTGCTTTTGCGTAGATGTTCATGTCGTCATTGGCCCCAAGCCCGATCCGAAACATGGGGGTCGCTCCTATCTGATTCAAAACTTCGTTTGAATTCATTTTAAAATTACCTCCATTTTTAAAAATGATACGTTATTTTTTAAGTGCCAACTGCACAACTTAATGAAAAGCTGTTATTCGGGAAAGGCAGGATAAAAAAGCCTGCCTGGCGGTATTGATGAAAAAATGCCCGCCTGGCAGGCCGATCAATTCAAAGGAATCGGTGGTATATCGTTTCCATGATGCCATCACTGATTTTGGAGCCTCATCATCCTCAATACCGTATATGGCCGTTATCGGTATGTTAATAGGCGCTTCCGCCTTTAGGGTGTACTTCTCCTCAATGGCAAGGTCGGCTCTGAGAATGGGGATATATATTTCCATAAGATCACTGTTTTCCAGCACACTCTCAGGCGTACCGGAAAACCGCCGCAGCTCCTGTATAAACGCTTCTTTGGGCAGGTGGTGTAAAGGAGAAGGTTCGGAAATATGGGGGGCCCTTGCCCCTGAGACAACCAGGTGGAGGGGAAGGGGCATTTGCTGCCGGCGCAGTTCCCGGATCAACTCAAAGGCAACCAGGCCCCCTGTGCTGTGACCGTAAAAAACAAAAGGTTTGTCAAACCATGGGCCCAACGCTGGTAACAACCGGGTCACCAGTTCATGAACATCTGCAATGGGTTCTTCGCCGATGCGGTTTTCCCTGCCCGGCGGCTGAACCCCGCACACTTCCACGGAATCCGGGAAAAACTGCGGCCACTTTCGAAAGGCTGCGGCACCTCCTCCGGCATAGGGGAAACAAAACAGCCGTAGAATCGCCCCATTTTTTTGATGCACCATCAAAGCGGGAGTTTCCCGAACATCTCCGACTAACTTAGATATATACATACTGATCTCCTGTTTTAATTCAGGGTTAAAATCAATTGCTGCCCCCCCCCATTGACCGTAGCTGTCAGGTACCAGACATATTGCGTTTCTTATCTGGCGCAACTATTTCTGGACGGAGCGGATTCGGTCAAAGGTGACCTGGCGATTGACCAACCATAGAACGCACATAAGCGCAAAAAAAACCAGGGCTGCGGATGAAAAGGCAATATTCCGGAAACCTTCAATCCGGGTATGAACGGGTGCATCTGTAATACCGTTGGCAAGAATTCCGTTGTTGTAAAACCGGACCCATCCGGCCCAGGCGGTCCCCAGAACGGCAACCCCGGCTGTTTGCCCCAGGGTTCTGGACAATATCAAAAGCCCGGAAACCACTCCCAGGTGATCCCAGGAAACGCCTCCCATCACAGCGCTGTGGCTGGGAGACATGTAAAATCCCATGCTCACCCCGATCAATACCATGCTGGCCACGCAGGCAATGCCTGTGGTTTCAGGGCCAATCCCATACCCCATGAGAATAAATGTAGCCAGCATCAGCAAAAGTGAAAAAAGTATGACGGCAGATGCGCCCATCCGGTCCGATAAAATACCGGATACAGGGGAGAGCACTGCCATGGCAACGGACATTCCCCCGAACAAAAAACCTATTCTGTCCGGGGCGTACCCGAGAATATCCTCAAAATAGAACGGTGCCAGTACAAAAACACCGCTGAGGGAAAAATAGAAAAGGAACAGGACAATTAGATTAACGCTCAATGCCCTGTTGCTAAAAATCGAAAGGTCTATCAGGGCTGATTCAATACTTTTTTCTCTTTTTAAAAAAAGCCAGGCGCAGATCAAGGACATGATGAACGCGCTCATTGTTTTTACATGGGTGAATGCCGTTTTCTGGGCCAGGGTCAGTCCTGAAAACAATAAAAACATACATAAAAAGAACAATACTGCTCCCGGTATATCAAACCCGCTTCTTTGAGGAGAATGGATGCCCGACGGTACGTATTTTCCCACCATGTATATTCCCAAGCACCCCAAGGGCAGATTCATGAAAAAAATCCAATGCCAGGACAAATATTTTACCAGGAATCCCCCGATAACAGGACCTGCCACAACCCCCAGGGATACCACAGAAGCCAGCATCCCCATGGCTTTTCCACGTTCGGCAGGCGGAAAGGCCTGGGTGGCCACGGCAAACCCCAGGGCAAGAATCATGGCTCCGCCGATACCCTGCACCACCCTGAACCCAATCAGCCACCATACAGACCCGGAAAGCCCACATAAAAGAGAACCTAAGGTAAACAGGATAAATCCGGCCAGATATATCTCTTTTTTGCCCAGGATATCACCCAGGCGTCCCATAATCATAATTAAACCGATGATGGTCAGAAGATAGCTGATCACCACCCATTGCACCCTGGTAAAATCCGTCATTAATGCCTTTACCACGGTGGGCAGGATCAGGTTCACCACGCTGCCGTCCACGGAAACCATGAAACCACCGGTCATCACTGCGCACAACACCTGCCATCTTTTTAAATAATCTTCAGAATACTGGTTCATTCTCACCTCATTTCCACCAATTGTAGGTTGATTTAATGTGCGGGGAGCGTCTAATATTCATTTTTCCATGCTCCCCCTGTGATGCAGGCTGTCTAAATCCCTTGAATTTCCAGCCCCCGGCCTTGTGCTGCTCATTCCATAACCGTGCGTATAATTGATCGTTGGCTAAAAGGGTTTCATGGTCTCCCTTTTCAGCCACCGCGCCTTGGTCAATGACCAGAATCTGATCGGCCCGGGCAATCGTTTTTAGGCGATGGGCAATGACAATGAGGGTTTTGGATTTAACCATCTCCCCAATGGCTTTTTGAATCAACAGTTCATTTTCAGGGTCCAAGGAGGCTGTAGCTTCGTCCAGAAGAACGATGGGCGCATCCTTTAACAGGGCTCGGGCAATGGAAATACGTTGTTTTTCTCCGCCTGACAGGGTGGAACCGCCTTCTCCGACGATGGTGTCATATCCGTTTTCCATTTGCTGGATGAATTCATGACACTGGGCGGTTTTGGCCGCACCCATCACCTCTTCTTTGCTTGCATTTTTTTTGCCGACCCGGATATTGTTGAAAATGCTGTCTTGAAAAAGATAAACATCTTGGAAAACCACACTGATCAGGCAGTGCAACGCTTCCGTTGGAATTTGACGTATATCAATACCACCGATGGTAATGCCCCCCTCATTTACGTCCCAGAACCGGGCAATTAAACTTGTGATGGTGGTTTTTCCACTTCCCGAAGGTCCCACTAGAGCTGTGATGCTGTTTTCAGGAAATCGAGCAGTGACATCCTTTAAAACCCTGGTTTCGGTGTAACCAAAGCTTACATTGTTAAACTCAATATCAAAGGTTTTCGGATGTTGAGATTTATCCGGCTCTTTTAATGGGGGTGTGTCCATGACATCGGTAATCCGACTGGCGGCAATATTCATATATCGTATCTCAGAAATAAAGGCGCCGAAGCTGATCAGGGGCTCAAAAAATTTATATCCGATCACCAGAAACATTAAAAAGATCGGAATGGAGATCTCTCCCTGCAGCAAGAAATGTACACCAAGAACCAGGAGACTGACAAAACCAAGATCCAGAATGGTCATATAAACCTGGATCGGTGCGCTTGCGGCGGCTTCCAACTTTATGCTGTCATTGCACAATTTCCGCATGATCCGGTCCAGGCGTTTAAAATTTTTCCCGGTGAGATTAAATGCCATGATCACCTTGATTCCCTCCAGATACTCAAGAAGTCTGGAAGAGGTAAGGTTGCGTGAAACCACATGTCTTTTCCCGAAATAACCAATAAGCTTCTGGGCTCCCCAAAGAGCGGGAAGGGCAAGGACTACTGATGAAATCATGAGCAATGCCATACGCCAATCCACTATGAAAAAAAATACTGCCATCATTAAAGGCAGAATAATGCAGGCAATGGCATCAATGAAAAAATTGCTGAATACCATCTCCACCTTTGCCATATCTTGGAGCAAAAGGGCTGAAATATCTCCGGGATCTCTTTGTTTAAAAAAACCAAGGGATAGTTTCCGCAGATGATCCCCAAGTGCTAGGCGGGTTTCCGTACTGAGGTTGTATGAAGAGATATAAGCACGGACATGGACCTTTATGGCCAGAAACAGATTGATCAACATGGGTATACCGATGGCTGTGAACAGAAAAATCAGTCGGGAAATATCAAGTTCTGATTTGGGTTTTAACAGTTCCAGCACCACCAGAAGCAAAATACCAAAAGGCATGCCTTTTAGAATCAAATGAAAGGCATTTAGAACCGTTGTAAAGTAGATATTTCTCATATCTCCTGCAATAACACGTATGGATCTCAGCATGACTCTCCTCCCTGCAAGCTCAATGTCCATTCTTTGGCTACAGTGTGGGCCTGCCACATGGCATGGTAAACATTTTCATTGTCAAGAAGTGCTTTGTGTCGGCCCTGTTCCACTATCTGTCCGTTTTTAATTACAATAATGTCGTCGGCATCGGTGATAGTGGAAAGACGATGGGCAATGACAATCACTGTCTTGTCCCTCATGATTTCGGAAAATGCCGCCTGAATTCTGGTTTCATTTTCCGCATCGGCATAGGCTGTAGCTTCGTCCAGAATAACAATAGGGGCGTTTTTTAAAATAATACGCGCCATGGAGATGCGTTGTTTTTCTCCTCCGCTTAAGTGAACCTCTCCGCCTTCACCAATGAGGGTGTCCAGGCCTTTGGGAAGCTTTTCAATAAAATCATGGCACTGGGAGGCGCGGGCGGCCGATTCTATGTCCTCCCGGGAAACATTCTCCATCCCCATGCGGATGTTCTCATACACGGTATCGCTGAAAATAAATCCATTTTGAAATACGAAGCCAATGTTGCCCATTAATTCATCGTGAGGGATCTCTTTAATGTTCACGCCACCCAATAAAATTTCGCCTTCCCTAATATCCCACATACGCAGTAACAGCTGCGCAATGGTGGTTTTACCGGCACCACTGGGGCCAACCAGTGCGGTAACCGTTCCCTCTCCAATGGTAAATGAGATATTTTTAAGCACATTTTTATCTCCATAGGCAAACGAAACATTTTTAAATTGAATGGTGGCATTTCGGGGATGTTTAGGGATGAGGGGGTCACTGATTTCCGGTATATTCAAAATACCGTCCATTCGGGTAATCCCTTCAAGTATGTGTCCCAGTTGCCCGCCCAACATGGCTAATTTAAAAAGAGGGGTCATATAACCGGATCCCAGCATTAGAAATAAAAAAAGGGTTGGTAAGGAGATGATGTCTTTTATATAAAACCAGAGCCCAAAGGGCAGGATGAAAAATTGTCCAGATGATGTAATGACGATGAACATGGCCCACGCAGGTGCCATATTCCGTGTGACCTCTTCTATAAAATGGCGGTAGGCATAAACCGCCTCTTTTAAGCGGGTAAAGGATTGCACGGTCTGGCTGAATATTTTAACCACCGGCATTCCCCTGATATATTCCACAATGGTGCCGTTCATATTTTCAAGAGCGTTGTGATATTGTTTGCGTCTGTCCTCCTGCCCGTCTCTGTCAAAGGCTTTCTGCTGCAGAAAAAAAGCCAGGGGCAACGGCAGCAAAGCCACCAATGCCATATGCCAGTCTACGCAAAAAAGATAAATGATGATCATCACCGGCAGCATCATGCCGGAAACCAGATCCGGAATATGGTGGGCAATGAACTGCTCAATCTCTTCCACATCCTCATAAAGAATTTTTTTTATTTTTCCGGTCTGATTGGCGTTAAAAAATCCCATGGGAAGTTTGCCCAGATGCTCGACCAGAGCCGTTCGGAGCCCATAAAGGATTTTAAAGGCCGCCACATGGGAAAGCATGAATGCCGCAGTCATAATTACATAGCGCAAAACAACTACACCTGCCGCAATCAGGGCCAGGTTCTGAACATAGAGAAAATCCTGCGAGCCGAAATCAGGATTTAGCAGTCTTACCATCACAATATAAATAATAATGTAAGGAAGAAGAGAGAATGCTGAACCGATCACGGCAAGAACAGCGGATATAATCAAAAGCGTTTTTTTTGTCCCGGCAATTTTAAGCAGCCTTAAAAATTTAGAATGGCTCCCTAACTTCATGAATACCTCCTTTAAATTCAGGACGTCCGATATAGGAAACAGTAATATTCTTATTCATTCGTTTATTGTCGATCTTGTGCCTTTACGGATGCAGATTTTACTATCTCCGCAACATCCATTATTTTTATCATATCACCTACGCCTTCGCTCTCCACGGCGTCTTCCAGCATAATCAGACAAGCAGGGCATGAGACTGCAACAATTTGAGCCCTGGTTTTAAGGGCTTCCCGAACTCGTATTCTTGCTGGGCTGTTTTCATCCCCCCCCATCAGATCGGTAAACACGTTGCCGTTGCCGCCGCCGCAGCAGAATGCATCCTCTTTGTTTCGCTCCATTTCCACCAACTGAATGCCTGGAATCTGTTTGAGCACATTCCTGGGAAGATCATATTTTTGATTCCATCTCCCCAGAAAACACGAGTCATGGTATGTGACCTTTACCGGATTGCATGTCGATGATAGATTGATACGATTTTTTGATAAAATGGACTGTAAAATTTCAAGATAATGGAAAACAGCAATTGTCTCCGTTCTCTTTTTATAATAATGCTTCATTGCATGAAACCCGTGGGGAGAATAAGCAATGATTTTTTCTACTCCCCTTTCTCTAAAGGTCGTCATGTTTTGTTCCATCAAGTATTCAAAAAGACCAGTCTCTCCCATATCCCGTACCTCATTGCCATCTGAAATCTCTTTCTCCCCCAATACCCCGAAAGAGACACCGGCTTGCAGAAACAATTGTCCAAGAGCACGGCAAACCGCGTTGACACGTGGATGATAGGAAGCGATATCACCGATGTAATATAGATATTCCTTTCCGTCATCATAAATGGGGATATGAGTTTTTTTAATCCATGCGCCTCTTTTCCGTTTAGATTTTTTCCACGGATTGTAAAATGCATAGATGTTTTCAAAATATGTCTGAACGCTTTGTGGTAGAATGGACTGTTCCACCAATTCTTCTCTGGCAGCCCTAACTATTCGTAAAATCTCATCTTTGAATTCAAGACAGCAATGCGTCGTGCAATTGCCACACATTGTACAAGAATAGAGGATATGAGCATAATGCCGGGAAGGCGCAAGGGTCTTGTTCGCTACTGCCCGAATAAGCCACAATCGACCGCCGGGAGAATAGCTCTCCATCCGGTAACGCTGATAAGAAGGACAATTGATATGGGAATATGCTGTCGGCAGTTTACAGTATCCGCATCGAAAACATCTATGTAAAAAATTTTTATACGCTTCAAGGGCCATGGTTTATATATCCCAGTGCCCAGGATTCATTATTCCGTTCGGATCCATCATCTTTTTTACCTTTGCCATCAAAGTTTTTGTGCCAGGCTCCATCCCTTGCAGAAGCATCTGTTGCTCTTTAATAGAAGGTTTCCAAGGCACTCCACCAAGGTCAAGAGCCATTCTATTTGTGGCAATCAGAGCCTGTCGACAATTGTCCAGACTCGTCTCATCGGAACGATTGAAAGGGTACATAAACGTGAATATCACACTATGTCCTATTCCAATATTGCGGATGGTAAATGTCGGAGCGTCAAAATCATAGTTTTCAGCGATTTTGCAACCTTTTTGATAGGCTTCTGGTATGAGTTCAAGCGGAAAATTAACTCCCATGTATTCAAAACCCCCTCCTTTTTTCACATCCGCGATTCCCATTTCATACTTAGGTTCCGATAGGAAATTCTCATAGAATTTAGGCGGAAACATCTCCCTTGGGAAATTAACAATATCTTTCCCCTTGGACTTTGTCCGATGTAATATTTCCTTAAACAGCGCAACCTTTAAGTCAAATTCACTTTGTGTGTCTGCAGTTATATATACAACGAGAAGATTGGTCAGCAATTCACGTCCCGGCATTCGATATATTAATATAATAATATCCTCTGTTAATTCTGTTTCTGCCAATCTTTTTATAGCATAGGGCATGACATGGTTATCCGGTAGGCCGAAACAAAGCATATCTCTCATCCTGTGCCGGGGATACAATTTTAAAGAGAGCCGGGTCACCACGCCAGTGGTGCCATACCAATTGATGAACAATCCTGTCAGATCCGGCAACGGACTTTTACTGAACCAATAGTCGGACACCGCGCAGGAGCCCGTACGACATATCTCGCCATTGGGCAGAACAACCTCCAATCCATTGATCATCTCCGGGTGCACTCCGTATCTTGATAAATTTCCGGAGCCATTAAAAATCGCGTTTGCAGTAACTGTAGCCGTTGGCGGTGCATCCGGCACTGAAAAACGCAATGCAGGATGGTTTGTTTTTAAGTAGCCAAGCAAATTTCCCAGGGTCACCCCAGGTTCAACCACCACGTAGGGGCTATCTTCATTCACCTCTATAATGGAGTCCATCCGTTTCATATCCAATACAATTCCGCCCCGATTAGGTATAGTCAGGCCGGAAAGATTTAAACCGGCCCCCATCGTCGTTACCGGAATTTTATGCTTATTAGCAATATTGAGTACCTGTCTGACTTCTTCAGTATTTGCCGGCATCACCAGGTAATCCATCTGCCCGGGTTTTCCAGACCCCAGATCCCGGGAATAGAGAAAAAGTTCTTCAGGCTGATCAGAGATAAATTCTATTCCCACGACCTGCGCCAAAGATGCATAACTAGTTGATTTCATTTTTGAATACATACCTTATTCTACAACCGACTTCCAAACTCAGTCAAGCATTGCAAAGAGATGGGGCTTGACCTTATCGCCTTGACCATCGCTATAAATACCCCGTTGTCAAGATAGGTAGTCTGCCAGCCTCTTGGCCAGTGCAAGTATAGTCAATAATGGAGGAATCGCAAATGACTCAGGCAGAACACTTGCGTCTGCAACATAAAGATTATCAATACGTGTTTTAAGGTTTGAGTCAACGACATCACCGATTTTACATGTTCCCCCAGGGTGAACGCCTGAAATCTTGGTAAACCAGATATCTTTTGCCCCAGCATTTTCCAGAATTTTTCGGGCCATAGCCTTGCCCTTCTCAAGTTTTTCAAAATCTCTCTTGGAAAGCGGTTTATGGACTTTTCCGTCGGCATCAACGGATCCATTTAGATCGTCCACGATTTCAACAACAATAGACAATGCTCTTGTTCGTTTAATAATTTTTATGGCCTTGGACTGTGTTAATACGATCTGCTGATAGACTTGCGCCGGGATAGCCATATCACCAAGAGAGAACTGGCCATCAAACAGGACGCCTTCCTGACGGCTCACTTCCTTTCCAGATAACTCCCTATCAACATAACCGATGGCGATGACATAGGGTTCATTGAAAAAATTTTTTCCTGCCTCATTGATTCCTGATTTAATCAAGATAGCTGGTGATCCTACTCCACCGGCCGCGATAACGACAGTATCTGCAGAAACCGTAATCCTCCTGTTTTTTTTATCCATAGCGACGACACCGGTAGCCCTGCCGTTTTCGATGATCACTTTTTCACAAAAAGTTTCGTTCATTAAGGTGCCCCCGTTATCAATGGCATCCAGAATCCAGCTGCGGGCATCCCATCTAGCGCCTGTTTTATCTCCAAACAAATATGCTTCGTGCTTAAATTTTGTTGGATCTTTAAAAAATCGATCGATTTTATTCCACTTAATGCCCAGTTCCCGGGCTGATTTGCTAATTAATTTGGCAGCGGGCCCCATCTGTTCATCCGTTAAAGGCTTTATGATGATTTCTTTCTTAATTGAATTTACAGCGTCCCCAAGGTTAATCCCATATTTATGGAATGTATTTTTTGGGGGGTCCCATGATACCCCTCCATAAGCCATGGAACTTCCACCAGTAGTTATGCATCTAAGCATTGTCATTACAGGTTCCGAACTTGTTTCCAGAAAGCCCCGTTTCTTATGGGCGATTCCACCAAAAAACCTGAAAGGATCTGATACGATTTTTCCATCAGGGGCATTGTCTTTTCCCCATTCCATAATTGTCACTTTTCTACCTTTTAAACTGAGCTCTCTTGCAACGGTTGCGCCTCCGGGTCCAGAACCGACTACAACAACATCTGTTTCCATTTTATTATTCTCCTTAAAATCATTCATTTTTTTATGAGCTGTATGAATTTTGAGTAGCAAAACTCGCTGGATTGAATCAAAAGTGTGAAGTAGAAATAAAGAGCACCTGATTTTTATAAACAGAAATTTTAATTTGTATGAACAGATTTAATCTCTATAAGCGCCAGGCCAAGTTGATACCGATCTCTCTGGGAGGGGAATAGATGGTGTAATAACCACTATAGTAACCATCTGAATCATACTCTTTATCAAAAAGGTTTTTAGCATAAAGGTAAAGATCAAAATGATCTGTTTCATATCCAATCTTGGCGTTAACCACCTGATAGGCATCTCTGGAGAACTGATTGGCCTTATCAAAATACATTTTGCCATAGCCGTTGAGATCCATTCTGGCATAATAGCCATCCTGATGCCGATATTGAGCCCCGATGTTGTAATTATATTTGGGGGCGTATGAGTTAGTGTTACCGTTGTAATCCCCTTCATCATCACTAAAACTGTCAAATGTCGTGTCATTGTACCCATAGGAAGCAAAGAGATTCAAGGCCTGGGTAACTTTGTACCTGATTTCCACTTCCACCCCTTTAGAAGTGGCCTTGGCGGCATTGGAGCGATACGACTGAACAGAATCTACGGCAGTATTCACCTGCATGTCATTAATATCCATGTAGTAGATGGCGGTGTTAAAGATTAACCGGCCATCAAAAAAAGAGGTCTTGCTGCCGACTTCATAAGACCAGAGCGTTTCCTCATCATAGGATAGGGGCGATCCTTCGGGAGCCAGAGAATTGAAACCGCCTGACTGATAGCCTTTAGCAACGCTTCCGTAAAACATAACCGCAGGATTTATCCGGTACTGGAGGGAGAGTTTCGGGGAAAATTCACTGAAGTCTTCCTCAAGATTAACCGCAAGATCATCATCATCAAAACTTTTCTCCTCCAGATCATAGCGGAGGCCTGAAATGAGGGACAAACGCTCGGTTAAGCCCCAAGTGGTATGTACAAAAGCGCCTACAGACTCGCCATCGAAGTCCCGATCTACAGACCTTGTGCTGCTGCTTGCGGACATCCTGGTTTTGAAATTATTTCTGTCACCATCTCCATAGATTCCCGCAAGCCAGGAGAAACGATCTCCGGCATTGCTAATGCGAAATTCCTGGGAAAATTTCTTATACACGCTATCGTTGTTCGAATGAGACCCCACAACCGGCGAAAAATCCCAATCTCCACCAGAATCAAACCTGAATGTTCTGGCGGTGGTGATGGACTCCAGTTTAAAGCTTGAAAATGCATAATCCATTTTTAGTGCTCCCATGGTGGAGCTTGAATGATTGTAACCTTGAAAATCGGAGCTGACCTCTCGTTCATTTACACTGGAACCAAGGCCCATATTGGAACCGTCATCATCATACTTGAGATATGAAACAATAGCTGAAATGGAAAAATTTTCGCTGGGTGTTGAACGAAGGTGGATCTTACCGTAGTTGTGCTCCCTGTCATCATTATTTCCTCCGAGCAATGAGTTATGAATATAACCATCCTTTTCATAGTGCAGACCTGAAACGCCAATAAAGAGTTTGTCCTTGATGATTGGGCCACTGGTACTGAAATTGTATTGTCGTTTGCTATCTTCCCCAATCTCAACCCCGACCCCAGCCGTAACCTCATTGCCGGGGGAACGGGTAATCACGTTGATAACACCAGCTTCTGCATTTTTTCCGTAAAGCGTCCCCTGCGGGCCTTTCAACACCTCCACCCGCTCCACATCCAATAAAATTTCGTCAAAACCTATCCCGGTGAGGACGGGGATACCATCGACATAGAGACCCATCGTGCTGTTATTAGAATCAATATCTGTCGAAAGCCCTCGCACTGTGGGAGGTGTCTGACCTGACAATCCGTTATCGAACACCATAAGGTTGGGAACAAAAGGAGCGATATCTGAGATGGAATCCACTTGAAGGTCTTCCAGATCAGTTGAGTCAAATACGGAAATGCTGATAGGAACATTTTGAAGATCCTCATCCTGTTTCTGAGCAGTGACAGTGATAGTTTCTATTTCATACTCATACTCATCCATATTCTCCTTCTTTTGGTTGACGTCCTGGTTGTCAGATTCCGCCTGAAGCGGTGTTAGAAATGCCAGTAGCAAAATTAAAGTTACTGCAAGGATTAAAACTCTTTTAAAAAAATTCACCCTTACAAAAAATAAATCTACATTTTTTTTTGTCATTCTTTTTTCTCCTTTATTTTTTTTATTAATATTCAATGATGTCCGGTTAGATTTTTGCTTGCTCGGTGATTGAAATCTTTTGATCTTTGACAGTATTGTCCCTGTTCCAGTCTGGTGAAGTATCCTGGTCGTGCCCGGTTAGATCATTTAAGATGGCGATTCGCAACTGTCGAACCCTTTTAATGGATATCAGCTCACCCAGTTCTGCATGCTCCTTTGACAGACAATCAACGGCCTGCGTATAAAGATCCTCGAAGACAAATTGCAGTTGTTCAAGGCCGCGATGATTGACTGCCTCGCCAAAACTGCTGCGACTGATACCTCCGTCCGGGGCAATATTTTCTTTGGCAAAAATATTCTCCCCAAGATCTTGAACTAAATGCCGGGCTGATTTGTGTTCCTGAAGATGAAAATAAACCAGGGCTTTTATCTGGTCTTCGAATGTCATTTTTAAAGGGCGATCTCCTCGGGATTGTAATTCAGGTGCTTGTAAAAGCGACATTACCAGGGGGCGAAGGAATTTGTTAAAATTCAGGGACTGTATTTGCTTTTTGGGGACTGAGATGTGCGTCATTTGGACTCCTTGAGTAAAATTTTTCAAGGCGTACAAAATTTTTACGCACATTTGTCAACATAAAGATGATGTTTTTTTGAATAAATTTAGCTGTTTTTTTACATGCAATTCCCTAACCGGACATTACTGATTAATATTAAGTAAATCTAATAGAATTCTAGGATCATAATCATTGTTTGTGTTGTAATTATTGATGTCCATTTTCTTTGTCATGGGGGCAGAACCAGCACCTTTTCCGTTCAAAGGGATATGTTGGCAAGGATATACGATGAAATGATTTATTGCTGTTGAACTGTTTCCAATTGATGGTCATACCACGAGAATATAGGGTTCCGACTATTTCTATAAGCTGCCTTAGAATATCTTCATCGTTATCTGAGATATGGTGTAACTCTGTGGCGGGAAATGCCTTTTTCCATTTTTGAATCCGATCTGGTGCTACGCCTAACGCTACAACGCTATTACATTTTTTTTGCAAAAAGAATTGTTCCATGTTCTCCTGAGAATAAGGCTCATTGCATCGTCCCAACCAGTATTTCAGATTGTTTACTTCATCATTGAGCAAACACCTGCCTTGACGAGCTGAAAATAGTTTTATTTGCGATGAAGCAAGGGAGGGACAGGTCGAATGTTTCCCAGTATCCAACCCTTTTTCCCCAGGCGTCGCGCCAAGGGAAACCATATTCAAGGCTTCGCTAAGAGTGAATCTACCCGCTAAGCAGGCGGCAACAAGTTCTCCCACACCTACTCCCATTACAATCAAAGGGAAGACGCCCCAGGAAATGAATAGCGCGAGAATACTGTAAAGCTGTGCAAAAACTTCAAGATCAACGCGGGAATTTTCCCCGGCTTCCGGGTCTTTCCTGCCTGACGGATAGAGAGCGGTTCCATGATGAAATTTTACGATCTCACTGCACTGGTCAAATGCCTCCCGGAATACGGGAAACTGTTTATAAAGCCCCACAACTGACTTGCCGAAATTCTCATCGGATAATATAAAACCAATTTTCGGTTCAGGAAACAGCTCTCCGGCCACCATTAAATCAAGTTGGCCCAACAGCTCTTCTTTTGATGAAACCGTAGCAAAAAATCGATACGAATAACGAGTTCTGCTCAAATTAGTGGTAACACATATGTCAGACAGGGAGTGTTCTGGATGGGCTATCAGAAAGTTCTTGTAACGTCGAATCATTTCTTCAAGAGAATCGGCACTTTTTGCAGAAAGGGTAAAGAGATGAAACGATTGTAATGCATTACTTTGGAGAACTATTTTCTTGGGTTCCTCAATAATGACATGGGCATTGGTGCCGCCAATTGCAAAAGCGTTGATGCCGGCCCGCAATGGTACTTCTCCGTTTTCCCAGCCGGAGAGTGAGGATATTACGAAAAAAGGGCTGTCGGAAAGTGCGGGGATGGGCTCACAGTAGTTCAGGCTCGGTGGAAGCTGCCTGTGTTTCATCGCCAGGACGGTTTTTATAAAACCGGCAATCCCCGCAGCCTGGGTCAGATGTCCGATATTTGTCTTAACTGAGCCGATACCGCAATAGGACTTTTTTTGCGTATACTTCCGGAAAACCCGGGTGAGCGCCTCGACTTCCATTGAGTCGCCGATGAAGGTACCAGTCCCGTTGGTTTCAACATATGATATAGTATCTGCCGGAATACCGGCTACCTGGAGAGCCTCATGGATCACGGCCGCCTGCCCTTCGATGCTAGGTGCCCGGAACCCTGCTTTTGAAGAGCCGTCGTTATTCACTGCGCTTCCACAAATCACTGCATAGATCTGGTCGGAATCAGCAATCGCATCCTCATAGCGTTTGAGCACAACCAGACCAGTCCCGTTTCCTAGCGCGCACCCTTTCGTTTTTATGTCGAAAGCCCTGCAATGCCCGTCTGGGGTGAGGGACATTCCCTCCTCAAAAAGCATGCCCCGTTTTTGAGGCACATAAATTGCCGTAGCTCCCGCTAGTGCCATATCACACTCTCCGTTTTTGAGACTTTCGCTTGCCAGATGTATAGCTACGATTGATGCCGAGCAGGCGGTCTGTACCCCAACACTGGGCCCTTTAAGATTGAGAGTAAAGGAGGTACGCGGGCAGAGCTGATCTGCAATGGTCCCCAGAACACAATCAAAACTTTTGGAGGTTCCCAGACGTACCATGAGTGGAGCAAGCACCTTGGGGTAGCCACTGTTTCGCACGCCCCCAAAAACGCCAATGGAACCTTCATACAATTCAGCATGGTATCCGGCATCTTCCAATGCCTCATAGGCGCACTCCAGAAAAAATCGCTGCTGGGGATCCATCAGTTCTGCCTCTTCCATGCTATAATTGAAAAAATCATGATCAAACAGATCAATATCGTCCAGAATGCAGGCTGCATTCACATAGTCCGGGGAGTTGTATAGATCAGGAGAAACACCTGATGACTGAAGCTCTTTTTCTGAAAAAAAACTGATTGATTCCTTTCCACACTTAAGGTTCTCCCAGAATTCATCTGGACTTGATGCTTGCGGAAAACGGCAGCTCATACCAATAACAGCTATTAATTCTTCTTGTTTATCCACGTGTATTTCTCCTCTATCGCACCACCTCTGGGTGTCTGCGGATGTTTCTTCTGGCCCCTGCCAACCTCCGTATTTTTGCCCGATTCAACGTGTTCTCTTTTTCATGCCTTGAGTCCTTTTTATGCTCCAGATAATTTGCAAGGTCCCGTATAGTTGTATACTCAAACAAATCAGTTACAGATGTCATTTTTCGTATTGGCTCTTCAAAATTGTTGTGAATTCGCACAATATCCAATGATGTTGCTCCCATATTTATGAATTTTTCATTCACATCTACCCGGCCAATATCCAAAACCTGCTTCACGGTTTCTGCGATTTTTCTTTCAATAGTGGTTCCAGGAAGGGTTTCTTTCATGCAACTTGTAACCTCTTTTTTTGTATAAGCAGGCAAACCGTTGCGATCAATTTTTCCGTTGGCGGTCAAGGGAAAAGAATCCATGGGAATAAGAGCGACGGGAATCATTTCCCTTACAAGTTTTTCTTTGATAAACCCGGTGAGATCTTCAACTGAAACCGGAGGTTGATCTTTTGCAGTAAAATACCCTACAAGAAATTTTTCCTCCCGCTCATCTGTTTGAACAGCAACAAGGGCCTGATCGACCCCCTGGTGTAGCTTAATTACGGCCTCTACCTCACCAATTTCCACTCGGTATCCGTTAATTTTAACCTGAAAATCCTCTCTTCCCAGAAATTCTATAATTCCATCGGGAAAATATCGGGCTATATCTCCTGTTTTATAAAGACGTTCTCTTGTTTCAGGATGGATGATAAAAGCTTGGGATGTTTTTTCTAGATCATTCAGATATCCATTGGCAAGACCTATCCCCGCGATATAGAGATCCCCGGGAACCCAGTCCGGGCATGGGTTCAAACTGGGGTCAAGGACATGGAGTCGCTGATTTGCAAGGGGACGTCCATAGGGAATGCTTTTCATTTGTGGGTCAACACTGTCGACTTCATGAAATACAGACCAGATGGACGCCTCTGTTGCACCACCCAAGCTTATGATTCGGGCGTTTTTAAATTTCTTGCGAATTTGGTCCGGCATATCCAACGGAATCCAATCTCCACTTAAAAGAACAAGTCTAAGGGATTCTGGAAGCTCATCCTCCTCTCTGGCAAGAGATTCTAAAAACATTTTCATCAACATAGGAACAGAGTTCCAGACGGTAACTCCGTACTGGCTGATAAGGCTCAACCAGTGCCCCGGATCTTTTGTTTTGGATGGATCGGGGATCACCAATTCTGCCCCCGCAGCCAGAGTACCGAAGATATCAAATACGGAGAGATCAAAATTGAGATTTGACAGGGCAAACACCCTATCTTTGGAAACAATTTCGTTTCGACTGATAATGTCCAGAATTGTATTAACAGCCCCTCGGTGATTGATGATCACTCCTTTTGGAAATCCAGTAGATCCAGATGTATAAATCACATATGCGGGATCATCAGGCGTTTGAAGGGGTTTTGATGGGGCCATGAAGTCAGACACACTGTCTTGCAGGTCAACGGACAGGATTTGCACGCCATCCGGCCACCCTATCTGTTTTTCCAGCTTGGACTGTGTTAAAATAAATTGAATCTGTGCATCCTGCAGCAGATTGTGAAGCCGTTCCTTAGGCGACTTCGGATCTATGGGAACAAATGCCGACCCCGCATTCAAAATACCGATGACAGCAACAACCTGCTCCCAGCCTTTTTCCATGACTACAGCGACATTGGAGGATAACGGTACCCCCATATCGGATAAAAGCAGCCCGATTTGCCTGGCACGATTGTCAAGTTCTCCATAACTTAAGATTCTTGAAGAAGTTATAACCGCTGTAGCATCCTGCTTGGCTGCTGCCTGATCTGCAAAGAGGTCATGAAGAAGCCGGGTTGAAACCGGACCATCTGTTGCGTTGATTTGTTCCCTTTTATCAAGAGTTTTTTTAGAAATCATCCTGAATCTTCTAGTTTCCCAGGCAGCCTCATCCAAAGCCAATTCGCCGATGATTTCACCGTAAGCCGAGAACATTTCATCAAGTAATCCAGGTAGAAAAAGATCTTCCACCGAATCCCAGAAAATCACAAGGTCATCGTTTATAAGTGAGATCTGGTTGTCTATCCACACCTGAGGGGTTTGGGTAATATTGTAAACAATCTTTCCGGGAGTGGCGATCAAAGCGTTACCATTGTCGATTTTATCGTATCCAAGGTTGCTTGTAAAAATTACCGGCATTAGAACGCGACTTGAGTTCTTGTTTTTCTTTTGGAGCGCGTTGAGCACACGAACGCCGCTGTAATGCCTGTGGTCCATATCTTCCCAAAGTCCATGCTGGATTCGTTGTGCAAAATTGGCAAAAGGTTCGTTTACATATGTTTCTACACCAAAGAGGATCGTTGAGGTAAAATCGCCAATAATCTGATTGACATCGGGATGAATAGGAAGCCGATTGAAAAGGGTTATGTTAAGAGTGAACTCCTTATTCCGGCTCCACCTGGAAAGGACCTGTGCAAATATGGCAAGCAGTGCATTGGCAGAAGTCAGCTCGAATTTTCTTGCTATTCTTTCAAACCATTTCCATTTTTCGGCCGGCAGTCTAAATTCCCGTCTTACAAAACGTGTTTTTGAACGCGTGGAACCGATTTGTGCAAGGGGAAGGTCAGGGGCTGAGGGAAGCAAGGCCAGTCTGTCATGCCAGTATCGGCGTGAGCGCTCATAAGCTTCCGTGGTACGGAATTTTTTCTCGGCACGGACATAATCCCTGAACGACAATGGTGGCATTGTTGGTTTTGCGGTAGGATCTTTATAAAAATCCATAACATATTTCATCAAAAGCGCAATACTATAGGCGTCGGCAATTAAGAGGTCCATGCTGATGTGCAGTCGGGTGACGTCTTTTTTGAGCAGGGTTGCTCGAATTTCAAACAGTGGCCATTGATCTGCCGGGTACACCTTATGCGACATGGCGTTTCTGATTTCGAGCAATTCTTTTTCTTTTGTGTTTTCTATATAGTTTAAGAGATCAAGTTTTTTTATGGTGTAAGCAGGAACCTCAGCCATGATTTGCTGACGTCCGTCGGAGAGAATAACAGCCCGAAGCATGTCATGGGCGATAATGGTTTTTTGCCAGGCAGACTCATACCGGGAAAGGTCCAGGTTTTCTGCATCAATTTCAAAATAGACGTGGCATCCTACCGAGCCAAATTCTATGGACTCACTGCGTCCTATCCAATAGGCCCGCTGAAGATCCAGCATTTCAAAAGGAATGTTTCTCTTTTCCGGTTCAAGCAAAACAATCATATCTGTGACATCACAACCATCATCACGTTTTTCCCATTTTTTTTCTGTTTTACTAAGGATATTTTCGGAAATTCCATTGATAGTAAGGTTTGCAAATACCTCGTTGGGAACAAGAGTGATCCCAAGTTCTCGGCTTATTTCCTGAGCCACGTTCAGGAAAATAAGAGAATCGAGGCCTATTTTGATCAGATTTTCATCATCATCCATGTTATCTAGATCCATACGAAGAGAGTTGGCTATCAATTGCCTCACATAAGTTCTCAAGAGGGAGAGTCGCTCTAGCTGAGAGTTTGTTTTGCCTATAGGATTTCCAACGGACTCCAAACTTTCATGGGACGAGGAGGTTGACTTTTTCTTTGTTTCCTCCAGTTCCGAATAGATCAAAAATGTACCCGAATGCCGCAGCCTATTGGTAAAGAGAGGCAAGTCTAAAGACGCGGCACATATCTGTACCGGATTCTCGTACATGATTCGTTCCAACATCCTGATACCAGTTGAATGGGAAAAGAGAACGATTCCCCATGCCGCAAGATGCTTTTTTACTTGATTGTCAGAAGCCAGTCCATCGCCATCCCATGCGCCCCAATTAATACTGGTGGCAGCAAGCCCCTGGGAACGCCGAAAATGTGCCAATGAGTCCATAAAGGCATTGGCTGCTCCATAACTTCCCTGTCCAGGTGAGCCTGTGATCGACCCCAGTGAAGAAAAAAGAATAAAAAAATCAAGCGGTATATTCTGCGTTAGTAGATGAAGATTCCATGATCCGTCGACTTTAGGTTTCATGACCCGGAAAAGCGCCTCCCGGTTCTGCCGGTTCAGCGTTCCATCCTCGACGACGGCGGCAAGATGCATGATTCCCCTGAGAGGAGGCATAGCTTGATTGATTTGTTCCAATGCGATCCTGACCTGCTCATAATCACTTACATCACATGATAAGATCATAAGATTGACTTTCTTTTCCTTGACTTTATGATCCAGAAAAAGATCTCTTCCCTGTGAGGAATTCCTCCCAGCCAAAACAATATGCCGGGCTCCTGCGTCAATAAGCATTTGAACCACAGATCTACCGATGGCTCCTGTTCCTCCGGTAACCCAATAGGTGCTGTCGGGTGAAAGTGAAATTAAAGGTTTCTCAGGTCTCAATTGATAGGCGATCTCTTTAAGTCTGGGAACAAAAGAAACATCTTCGCGAATAATCACCTGCCTTTCATTTTCGTCGGACCGGACTTCTCTCCACAGACGACTCATCTGATTGGGAGCATAGGACTCCAGATCAAATATTCGGCACATAAATTCTGGGTATTCAATGAATACGGTCTTTGCAAGCCCCCAGATTGGGGCCTGGAAAGGATTGAGCATTTCGTTTTCGCCATCGCAGGAATATGCACCGCAGGTAATAAAATTCAGATGGGGCTGGGTGGTGGGCCAATTAATTGAGGAGAGAGCCTGAATAAGTAAGAGCGCCCTCCCTGTCACACAGCGGCAGGCGATTTCAGGATGAGGATCTGAAAAAGGGAATGAATCCGATCCTGTCAGAAAAAAAACACCTTGAATTTTTTCATGACAACGTTTCTGTGCCTCCAGAATACGTTGTTTAAGCTGTTCAGTATCCATTTCATTCCCGTTTGGTAAAGAAAATGAAATGGTAAAGCAACTGTCTCCAGAAGCGGCAATCTCTTTTTTCAGTCCCTCCCCAATCCCTGTTTTATCTTCAAGGATAATCCAGACGCCAGAATTTGTCTGAAAAGACGGCAAGGCAGAAGACTTCTCCATCCATGATGTTTTATAGAAACGAAAGGCACTTTCCGGCGATGGATTCTTCGTTTCGGCTTCTCTCTCCACACGGCCTGAGTATGTATTAGAATTTTTAGCAAGATTCTCAGGTATCCAGAAGCGTTTTCTGTCAAAGGGATATCCGGGCAGGGATACCCTTTGAAAATGACTGTCTGGGAACACGCCCTTCCAGTGGACTTGGAAACCAGACATATACAATATACTAAGAGCCTTCAGGCTCTGCTCCATATTATCGGAGGATTTTTCTGGGGTAGTGGCCAGCCAGGCGTCTTTATCACGAGGATCGTCAAGGCATTCTAAATTTGTCAAAAGCGGTTGGGGGGCAATCTCTATAAAAAGAGTATCACTTTCATTTTGAGCAGCAGTAACATCGGATAAAAGCGGAGCCGGTGACAAAACATGGCGGCCCCAGTAATCACTTCCCGGCAACTCTGTATTCGGCAATACTTTTCCTGTAATGTTGGAAATAAGAGGGACTTTCGGCTCATGAAAACAGATTTCATTGAGGACCTGCCTGTATGCTTCAACCATCGGCTCTATAAGTTGCGAATCCTGCATCAGGCGAGTCCTTTGAGAAATCATAAATAAGCCGTCTTCCAAGCTGAAGCATCCTGCAATGCAGGCTGCTGTATATTCGCCCACGCTGTGTCCCATAACCAGATCAGGTTTGATGCCCCAGGACTTCCACATCTGAGCCAACGCATACTCCAGAGCAAACAGAGCGGGCTGGATTAAAGCTGTTTCATTCTGGAACTCCTTTTCTCCATCGTCAGTATATATGAATGAAAGTAAAGGCTGGCTAAAATATTTTTCTAAGATATGACTGCACCGGTCCACGGTGGTTCTGAAAACAGGCTGAGTTTCATAAAGTAGCCTACCCATCCCCGAGTACTGTGGCCTCTTTCCAGGGAAAAAAAAGGCGATCTTTTGATGTGCATGGAAACCCATCTTCCTGTCACCATGTTCTGAATTCTCTACAAACCGATCTAATTGAGAAATAAAACTTTGATGGGAGTCGGCGATAACCGCCAACCGGTATGGGAAATGACTCCGTCCACAGGCTGCGGTAAAGCAGATATCTTTAAGGGATTCAGTTTTGTTGTTTTCTATGTACTCTTTGTAACGCCGAGAAAGTCTTTTTAGACCCTTGCTGTTTTTCGCCGAAATAGGCAATATATAAAAAGATCGGGAGCGCTCTTCCCCATGGGGCAGGCGTCTGGAAGGGGCCTCTTCCAAAATCACATGGGCATTTGTACCTCCAAACCCGAAAGAGCTAACTCCTGCCCGGCGGGGGCCGTCATTTTTTTCCCAAGGGGCAAGGGTTGCATTTACGTAAAAAGGAGAGTCTTCAAAATTGATATTGGGATTTGGTTTTTCGTAATTCAGACTGGGAGGAAGCGTTTTCTCTTTCAGTGCCAAAACGGTCTTGATAAAACTTGCAATCCCTGCTGCTGAATCCAGATGACCGATATTCGTTTTAACAGACCCCAAGGCGCAGAACTTTTCTTTAGGAGAGTTTTTTGTAAACACCCGGCTTAAGGCTTCTACTTCAACAGGATCCCCAAGCTCTGTTCCCGTACCATGAGTCTCAATATAGGATATTGAGTCAGGCTTTACTTCCGATACGCTCAGGGCCTCTTCAATCACATCACTTTGCCCGGAGACACCCGGAGCCGTGTACCCGACCTTAAGGGCTCCGTCATTATTTACGGCAGAACCCAATATTTGGGCATAAATGTGATCACCGTCAGCCAAAGCATCTTCCAGTCGCTTCAACAGGACAGCTCCAGAACCGTTTCCCGGAGCTATGCCCTGAGCCGCACTGTCAAACGCACGGCACCGACCATCTTTTGAAAATATCATCCCTTTCTGGTAAAGATAGCCGATTTTTTGAGGAATCGAAACGGCAACTCCTCCGGCCAGGGCCATATCACATTCGCCGCTCAACAGACTTTCGCATGCCATGTGAATGGCAACCAGAGAAGTCGAGCATGCGGACTGGACTGTAACACTGGGGCCTCTTATATTTAACTTGTAAGAGATTCTCGATGTAAGATAATCTTTATCATTGCCGATAAGCATTTGTAACCCCAAGGAGTTCCCAAACAGGGGAAGGCTGGCTTTCATATTCATCAAATAGGTGCTGATGCGGCAACCTGCAAAAATTCCAATATCCCCCTCATACTGATCCGGCGTATAACCGCCGTCTTCAAGCGCTTTCCATACGGTTTCCAGAAAAATCCGCTGCTGAGGATCGGTTATTTCAGCTTCCGCAGAAGAATAACCAAAAAAAGCAGCATCGAACAGGTCCTCCCCCTCAATGGTAAAACCTGCGTTGACATAATTTCGATCATCAATTAACACCGGATCTACCCCGGATTTCAAAAGGTCTTCACGGGAAAAGTGACTTATGGACTCAACACCGTTTTTAAGGTTTTCCCAAAATTCAGCCGCATTGGCAGCCCCCGGGAAACGGCAGCTCAAACCTATGACGGCAATTTGTTTTAATGTGCTCATACATGGTTCTCCCTATGTATTATGTAAAATTGGGATAAAAAAGAGTATAAAAATGTGGGTGGTGCTTAACACGCGCTGGCTAATTCTACACAGACATCCTCGAATGCAAATGATTCGTTAATCAATCATTTTTTCCATAATCTCCTGGCCCAAAAGCTCACTACAGAAATTAGAGACCCTATTTTTTGAATGGTTGCTGATCCGAAGATGGATGTTTTCTGCAGGGTTCCCGACCTTTCTGAACCGAAACATGCGGTAAACAAATTGACCGCTCTGGAGCAGCTTATAACTGCGGGTACCCTTGTGAGCAGAGTATAAATCAATCATTTTGCAACACTCTTCAACACTGAGCTTATCTATGCCTTTAAAACCATCCATACCCATGACGAAACCCGCTGACGCCTCATCCCTTGCAATAAGGACATTGGAGGTAATATCTCGGTTCACCTCAAGCTTAAAACCCGCCTTTTTGAGAAATGGAAAATAATCATCCAGATCCTGGAGATTGAAGATGTCTGTATAAAGAAAAACTCCGTCCGGTTTTAGCACGCGGCTGACTTCAAGGAAGAAAGAGCCGATGTTCAGGTAGTTGCTGGAGGATTCAATATTCATCACGATATCCGATGTGTGGTCTTGAAAGGGAAGGCTTTCTGCATTTCCCTCCTGAAAAGAAATATTTTTAAATTTCTTTTTGCAGAACGAAATATTTTCACTGTTCAGATCAATACCGGTCAAACTTTTTGCATTGAAAAAGGTGTCGATACAAGAGAGAGCGCCACCCCTTCCGCATCCCACATCCAGAACATGACGGTTATCCATCGGAGTATCGCCGACTAGCTCAAGTATCAACTGAGTGGAACTCTTGTTTAAATAAATTTTCGGCAGCTGAACGACAGAGTGTGACGGTGTGTCGCCGGATACATACCCCCAATTGAGAAAGGTTGCATAATCTCCGTATTCCGATGATTCAATTTGCCGATTGATCAAATCGTAAAGCTTATATAGCACCTGCTTAATCTGTTGGTCCGTATAAACTTTTGTTTTATCTTCTGTCATTTTTTCCCCTTTTGTTTTACCTCAGGTAAACTGATGCCTGCGGACTGCACAACTTGAGACTGAGATTCCGACCTTGGAAAAAAGTCGCAATCCAAGATATGTAAAATCAATATAATGTCTAATTTTTATAGCGTTCAAGCCCGGGAACAGGAGTATCCGGAACAGGCATCATTACCTTTTTGGGCTCGCCGATTTGATTTATGATGCCGTTCCAGAGACTGCTGAGGTCTTTCAGGTATCGTAATGACTGATCAAAGGGAACGGTTCGGTCCGTCATCTGGTGGTGAATTTTTCCAAGTGCCCTGCAGATACCCTCGGGCCAGTACTGGTTGGCAATATCGCTTATCGAAGGTGCGGTTTGAGGTGAGAAGGAGACTGCTGTTGATGCGTTACAGGAGGTAAACACTATTTTTCTCTCTTCCAGAGAGTTGGATACATCATGATCCCCGTATCCGGGGATATAAAACTGGCTTGACCAGATAACCGGACCATGGGTGTTTACAAGGGTAAGATTTCCAGAAGGCATTCCAACACAGACTCTGTGCATGATAAAAAAATGGTTGTCTGTATCTTCAGGGTCATAGCAGTTGTGGATTTTAATGGTGGTGGAAACACCGGCAATCACGGCTTGAATTGATTGAAATGGCACCATGGAACTGGTGCATATTTCCGTCAAATCTTCATGCCATATTCCCGGTTCTCCCAGCCCGTATGGTCTAAATCCTCCCAGGGAGTTTCCAAGAATATCCAAGAGTGAATATAACAATTGAATGCTTGCGGTTGCTTCAATAAACAAGGGAACCGAATGATTACGGGCTTCTGCAAGGTAATCAATGAACGTTTTTACAGGTTCTACATTCGGGTAATGGCTGTTCACATGATAAACAACATTGTTTTTTGCTGCTAACGTCATACAACGCTCTATATCATCCCCATGGACCGGATGTTCTTGAAGTACATGAATCCCCCGGGAAATAAGTTGCAGCGCAATATCCGTCCCCTCACCACCAATGATCGTAGATTTGATAATAACACAGGCGAGATCGACATCATTGGGAAGTTGCTCAACGGATAGATAGAGAGGAATCTGCAACTCAACTGCATATATCTGTGATCTTTGACTTCCTTTCGCAAGAATTCCTACAAGCTCAAACGGCGAATCATATGAAGTTAAAGCCTTGAGATACATATAACCCCATTTTGTGCCACATAAAATCGCTTTTGGCTTTCTCATATACAACTCCTTGATCCAGACACTTTATGTCTCTTTTTTTATTCTTTCGATGTTACCCTTATTTTGAGAAGGATTAGCCTCATCTTTCTCCCTGGCTGTGTTCAAAAGTTTAAGATCGGTTGGAAGATTCAGGTAATTCTCCCGGTCTCAACTTGCCTATGCCTTGTTTCCGGCACGTCTCAACCGTCTATTTCTACTGTGGCTCTTTCGTTTGTTAGCCCTTTTATTCCCAGGCCTTTCAACCTGGGCCTCCCCGACACTTTGACTTAAATATTCGGCAAGAGAGCTAATTGTTGGATGCCCAAACAGATCTACGATGTTAATGGTTTGTTTTATCCTTTTATTGATGATTGTATGAATCCTGACAAGTTGTATGGAATCTGCACCTAAATCAAAGAAATTATCCAAAATGCCAACCCGTTCTATTCCGACAACTTCTGATATAATATCGGCAATGCTTCTTTCTAGTTCAGTACGAGGAGCTATTTTATCCGGGATGTCATTCGGTTGGTTTTTCTCCAGTTTTCGTAATGCGCTTCGGTCGATTTTTCCATTTGATGTTAATGGCATGGACTCAAGTATCACATAATCCAAAGGGACCATGTAGGCCAGCAGCTTTTTTTTCAGAAATACCTTGCAATCACCATGGGAGAATTGAGTGTTGTTTTTCAGCACTACATACCCCACAAGATCCATGGTGGTATTCCGTGTTCCCTGCCCCACATCCACAACGGCATCTCGAACGCCGGGGAACTGTTTTAATACGGATTCCACTTCCCCCAATTCCACCCGATATCCGTTTATCTTGACCTGGAAATCTTCCCGCCCGATGAATTCGATATTGCCATCAGGCAAAAATCTTCCGAGATCACCGGTTTTATATAAGCATTCTCCAGTTTGGGGATGTTTAATAAAAGATGCGTTGGTTTTTTCCTTGTCATTTAAATATCCTTTTGCAAGCCCGGCACCGGCGATATAAAGATCTCCCGGAACCCAGTCCGGGCAATGCGCCATATTCCGGTTCAATACATAAAATTTTTGATTTGCCATCGGCTTGCCGTATGGAATGCTTTTCCAACCCGGCAGCATTGTTTTAATTGGAAAAAGAATTGACCAGATGGAAGCTTCCGTTGCCCCTCCCAGGCTGACGATCTCGGCATTATGATACAAAGATTTGATACTTGGGGGAAGACTGACAGGGATCCAGTCACCACTCATTAAAATCAGCCGAAGAGACTGGGGCAAACTCTTTTTCATCCCCGATGAGTATTCAATCAACATTTGCATAATTTGTGGGACCGAATTCCAAATTGTAATATTATGCATTCCCATCAATTCTATCCAATGGGCAGGATCCTTTGCTCTTTTCGGCTCAGGTATCACGATGGCAGCACCAGCGGCCAAGATGCCGAACAGGTCATAAACAGACAAATCAAAATTTAACCCGGCAAGGGCAAGAACCCGATCCGCCGGGCCAACGCTGAAACGTTCATTGATATCCATTATGGTATTGACAGCTCCCTGGTGGTCGATCATTACGCCTTTAGGCCTGCCGGTTGAACCGGATGTATAAATAACATAGGCAAGATCGTCGGGATCCTGGATAGGCTCCAGAGGGTCTCTTTTATTATCGGGATCAATATTGTCAACGGAAAAATGCTGTACATACTCAGGCCAGCCATATTCCGTTTCAAACTGGGACTGGGTAAGCACAATTTCGACCCGGCCATTTTTGAGGATATATTCCAGCCGTTCTTCGGGCGTGTCCGGATCAATGGGAAGGTAGGCGGCACCAGACTTTAACACCCCCAAAACACCAACAACCTGTTCCCAGCCTTTTTCCATTAGGACTGCTACAAGGGAACCGGGCACAACGCCTTTTTTCCTGAGCAATCGTCCCAAAGTATCTGAACGGACGGATAGTTCTTTGTAGGTCATTTCCAGTGAGGGGGTGATAACGGCCACCTTTTCCGGGTGTTTTACGGCCTGTCGCTGAAACAATGAGTGAAGCGTTGTCTTGGGCAGATCCGATTCTGTCGCATTCACAAGCTTTCTGATGGCGAGCTGTTTGTCGGGAATAGTCACCAAGCTCTTTTCGCTCCAGATTTTGTCATCACCAGCCAGACGACGGAGGAGCAGACAATAAGAATCAAACATCTCATCCAAAAGTCCGTCTGGAAATGATTCCTTGACCGTATCCCAAACCAGATTTAACTGTCCCGATGATTCATAGACCTGATGATCAAGCAGTACCTGGGGCGTCTGGGAGATGCCGTAAATAAACTTGCCAAGATTGTTGTTGCCCAACGGATCTTCATCCGGTTGATTGAATCCAAGGGCACTTGTAAACACAATCGGCATGATTGCTCCACGACGGTTATTTTTTATTTTGGTCAACTTTCTCAAAACCTGAACACCGCTGAAATATGGATGATCCAGATCCTTCCACAGTTGCTGCTGGAGATTTTTCGCGCGTTTCTCAAATGAGTCGGCACAGGAGCAGTCAATGGCCAGAAGAGTTAATGAAGTAAAATCACCAATAATGTCATTCACCTGTGAATGCAGCGGTAATCGGTTGAACAAGGTCAGATTGATCGTAAACCGGGGACTTGTGGACCAAAGATTAATGACTTCAGCGAAAGCCGTCAAAAGAAGCCCGGAAGGTGTAATCTCAAGGCGTTTTGCCCGTTTTTTAAGTTGCTTCCATACGCGGGGTTCCAATATTGTTTCAAACCGGCTGAATCGATAATGTTCTCCGGGTTCAGGTGTATTCACCAGGGGCAATTCCGGTGCCGGTGGCAACTCTTCCAGACGGTTAAGCCAGTAGTCTTGATCTTCCTTATGGATTTCAGATTCTTTCAATTTTTCCCCGGCCAGAATATAATCGCGGAACGATAATTCAATGGGAGGAAGTGTTGCTTCGGGCTGCTTATAAAGCCTGGACCATTCGTTTAATAAATGAAACATGCTCCATCCATCAAACGTAATATTATCAAAGCTGATATGAATTCTGACACGCTTGCCTCCATAACGGGATGCCCTGATTTCAAAAAGAGGCCATTGGTCCATGGGGAGAATCTGATGGGACATTTCATATCTGATTTTCTCCAGTGCTGATTCGCATCTTTCCTGGGGAAGATCTGAAAAATCGGATATGTTTATCTTATAGAAAGGCACATCGGGTAAAATTTTCTGACTCTGACCATTATTCTCGAAAATAACCCGCATCATATCATGATGATTGATCAATCTCTGCCAGGCTGAGTTCACTAACCCAAGATCCAGATCAACACCGTCAAGTTCGAAGTAGCAATGGGCTGCAACAGTTCCAAGCTCATAAACGCCACTGCGACCGACTGAGTATGCGTACTGCACATCAGACAGGGGAAAAGGAGAATTTACATTCTCCGGGTCGGGAATGATTTTAGGTAATGGAGAGGTTAGATGCTGTTCTTCATTGATTTCTACTTGTAAATTTGCAATCCTCTTGGCAAGCTCCCTGATTGAAAGGGATTCAAACAGCATTCTCAAGGGGATTGCCACACCAGTTTTTTCCCGGATTTTGGCAATGATCCGAGTTGCAAGAAGGGAATCTCCGCCCAGATCGAAAAAACTGTCGTGAATACTTATCTGATCAAGCTTCAAAACCGCCTGCCATATTCGGGTAAGTAAAAATTCTGTTTTCGTTCCAGGCGCCATGAAAGCCTTTTTCACACCACCATGATCCTCATCCGGCACAGGAAGTGATTTACGATCCAGTTTGCCATTCGGTGTCAGGGGAATAGCGTTCATGGCGATATAATCGGATGGAATCATATAGGTTGGAATTTTTTGCTGTAAAAATTCACTAAGTGCTGCCAGAGATATTTCTTTCACCATGTTAGGGGCCTGGGCGATGATCATATCCTGCGCAACGGATTCGGAATGACGCCCCAAAACGGTAAACCGCCTGTCAAACCCCGACGACTTCAGAAATTCCAGCCACTTATCCCCATCAAGAAGGGGAAGTTGCATTTTTGCCCTTGCGTCCTCAAAGGTTGTAAAACCCTCTTCTATCAACCCCACACTGATTTTCTGCAAATCGGTATTAACTGTTGCTTCCACCATGAGAAGCAATCCGCCCGGAGAAAGCAGCTTAACGATATGTTTGAGCACCTTTCCAATATTGCGGGCCCTATGGACGGAATTATGGGCAACGATTATATCAAAGGAGTGGGAGAGATATCCCTGGCTGCCGGGATCCCGTTCAATATCCAAGACGGCAGATTCAACAAACGGATAATCAATGAACCGGCTATTGGTTTTATCTGTAAAGAATGCAGAGACATCTGTACAAGTATAAGCAACTTTTTCTCCAGAAAAAAATGGCATCAGTGTGGCTGAAAACTCGCCTGTTCGCGCGCCAATTTCAAGAATTTTGACGGGTTTTTTCCAAAATGACGCGTCACAGGAGGCCTGAAGAACTTTTTTTGCGATACTGTTCAGGATATCGGTGCCCGGCATAACCTTTATCAATGCTTCAGGAGAGATGCCATTTTCGTCAGAAAAAAAGAATTCCAAGGGTTCCTCATTTCCCTT